>CADAGW010000022.1:7315-20168 GCA_902787475.1 uncultured Eubacteriales bacterium | reverse complement strand
GGAGAAGATCGCCACCTTCGGAGATTCCGAGGAGCTCTACGACCACAAGGACGCCGGCGGCTTCATCAACCTCTTTGGTCTCCCGCTGAAGGTCCAGGCTATGATGAAGGAGAATCTGAAAAAATGAAGCTATGGGGCGGACGGTTTGAAAAGGCCACGGAGGGCATGGTAGACGATTTCCATTCCTCCATATCCTTTGACCAGCGGCTCGCCCGGCAGGACATAGAAGGCTCCATCGCCCACGCCACCATGCTGGGCGAGGCAGGCATCATCACCAAGGAGGATTCCGCGAAGATCGTAGAAGGTCTTCGCGGGATCCTTTCCGACGTTCTGGCCGGGCAGATCCAATTCGAGGTCTCCGCGGAGGACATCCACATGAACGTGGAGACCATACTCATCTCCCGCATCGGCGAGGCGGGCAAGCGGCTGCACACGGGCCGGTCCCGCAACGACCAGGTGGCCCTGGACGCCCGGATGTACGCCAAGGAGGCCATATCCCAGACCCGGGAGCACATCAAAGACCTGCTCCGGGTGATCCTGGACACGGCCAAGGCCCACACCCATTCCATCATGCCCGGCTACACCCACCTTCAAAAGGCCCAGCCCATTACCCTTGGGCACCACATGATGGCCTGGTTTCAGATGCTCCTTCGGGACGCCCAGCGCCTGGAGGGCTGCTACGAGCGGGCGGACGTGATGCCCCTGGGCTCCGGCGCGCTGGCGGGCACCACCTATCCCCTCAATCGCCAGCGGGTGGCGGACCTTCTGGGCTTCTCTGCCATATCGGAGAATTCTCTGGACGGCGTGGCGGACCGGGACTACATGCTTGAATATCTCTCCGCGGCGTCCATCTCCATGATGCATCTCTCCCGCATGTGCGAGGAGATGATCCTCTGGGCCACCAACGAGTTCGGCTTCATCGAGCTGGACGACGGATTCTCCACCGGCTCCTCCATTATGCCGCAGAAGAAGAATCCGGACGTGGCGGAGCTGATCCGGGGCAAGACGGGCCGCGTCTACGGCGACCTGATGGGTCTGCTCACCGCCATGAAGGGTCTGCCCCTGGCCTACAACAAGGACATGCAGGAGGACAAGGAGGCCTTCTTCGACGCGGTGGATACCTGGAACAAGTGCCTCACCGTGTTCACCGGTATGCTCAAGACCACCTCCTTCCGCCTGGAGCGCATGGAGGCCGGGGCCGCCGGCGGCTTTACCAACGCCACCGACGCCGCGGACTACCTGGTCAAAAAGGGTATGCCCTTCCGCGAGGCCCACGAGGTGTCCGGCCGCATGGTGCTCTACTGCATCCACCAGGGCAAGGCCATACTGGATCTCTCCGACGACGAGCTGGCCCAGTTCTCCGCCCTCATCGGACCCGATTTCCGCCAGGCCGTGTCCCTCCACACCTGCGTGGAAAACCGCGCCCTGCCCGGCGGCCCCGCCCCCTCCGCCGTGGAGACCGCTATTTCTCACGCGGAGGCGGCATTGGCCGAGATATAGGGGAGGCAAAGGGGAACGGGGGAGGCGAGGGAGGCGCTTGGCGCTGCGCGCGCCAAGACCTGCGCCAAAGGGACATTGTCCCTTTGGAATCCCTTCTTGCCGCCCTTCGGGCGGGGAACACAATGATTTGAAAATGTGTCTCTGTCATTGCGAGGAGCAAAGCGACGAAGCAATCCGTAACTCATGGACTGATCAATTCATTGGTCAGTCCATATTCATACCCCTTGCAATCTGCTTCCATATCCATTATAATATCCCCGTCATCATTGTCCGCGGAAAGGAGATCCCCATGACCGAAAGAGAAAAGCTGGAAGCCGGCATCCTGTTTTCCCCGGCGGACCCGGAGCTGGCCGCCATCAAGCGCCGCACCCACGACCTGAACCGGGACTTCAACGCCCTCTACGAGGGAGAAACGGACAAGAGAAACGCCATACTGCGCCAGATCCTGGGCGGCATGGGGGAGGGCACCTATTTCCAGGGCCCCATCACCTTCCACTACGGCGTCCACACCCACGTGGGCAAACGGTGCTTCTTCAACTTCAACCTCACCGTGCAGGACGACGGCCCCGTGACCATCGGCGACGACTGCAACTTCGGCCCCAACGTGACCATCGTCACCCCCGTGCACCCCATGCTGCCGGACGAGCGCAAGCTCCTGCGCACCGCCGACGGCACCCTCAGACGGCTGTGCTGGGCCCGGCCCGTGACCATCGGCAGCGACTGCTGGTTCGGGGCCAACGTGGTCATCTGTCCCGGCGTCACCATAGGCGACGGCTGCGTCATCGGCGCGGGCAGCGTGGTGGTCAAGGACATACCGCCCATGAGCTTCGCCGCCGGAAACCCCTGCCGGGTCATCCGCACCCTGACAGAGGCCGACAGCATGCGCCACCGGCCGGACATACTGGCGGACAACGAAGTCATTGAATGATTTCCTGCACAAAAAAGGATCGCTCTGACTGCCCATCATCGCAGCCGAGCGATCCTTTATTTTATTATTTTTCCCGCCCGAAGGGCGGCAAGATGGGATTCCAAAGGGGCTGGCCCCTTTGGCGAGGAGTCTGAGGGCGAGGAGCCCTCAGCGTAACCCCTCCGTCTCCTCGTCTATCCTCCAATCCTCCAGCCAGGCGGTGGCGGCGGGGTCCTTGAGGCCCTTTTTGCCCTTCTGCTCCGCCAGCATGCTCCGCATTTCGCCGCTGTCGCACTTCATCATTTCGTCCAGATACCCGATCTCCAGATCCTGGCCCAATTCGAGGAAGGCGGGCAATATGCCATAATCCACCCGGTCAAAGGCCATACCGCCCTTTTTCATCAGCACCACGTTGTAGGAATGGTTCTTGATGGCGGTCTCGACGATGCCCAGGGCCATTTCCCGGGCGTCGCTGGTATCCGCCCGAAGGGGCGTCAGCTGCTGAAGCCGGTTGCGGGCGTCCATGCAGGCCACGTAATACCCGTCCTTGAGGGCCACCGCCCCCAGCAGATTGGCCAGCTTCCGGGCGGTGGTGTAGGCGGGCTTTTTCTCCGTGCTGTCCACATATTCGTCCAGCACATGCCCCACCAGAGTCAGAAACTCCGCCGTGCTCTGGCCCACGCCCTTCACTTCCATCAGCGCTTCCTGACTGGCATGCAGTACCTGGCCCACGGTGCCGAACTTCTCCACGATATCGTGGGCCAGATCGTTCACGTCCCGCAGGGGTATGGCGTAGGTCAAAAGAAGCTCTATCACCTCGTGGGCGGGCATCTGCTCCAGACGGGTCATCAGGGCCCGCTGCCTGAGCCGCTCCCGGTGCCCCTTGTGAGCGCTTTTGCCCATCGGCTTACTCCATTCCCCGGCACCATTTGAGATACTTCATGGCGTGCCGCTGCCCGTCCATCTCCAGATCCCCGCCGAATATCACGTCGTGCCAGCCCTCCACGCTGACGGCCCCCTCGTAGCCCGCCTCCATCAGTATGGCGAATATCTCCCGCCAGTCGCAGTCGCCAAAGCCCGGGAACCGGGCCAGCACCGCCTGCCGGGGCCCCATCACGCCCTCCGTCTCCAGTATGTCCCGCCGGATCCGGGCGTCCTTGCCATGCATATGCACCACCTTGTCCGCGTAGCGCCTCAGGCATCCCATGGGCTCGATCAGCTGGCACATCTGGTGCGTCGGCTCCCATTCAAGACCCAGGGCGGGGGAGGGCACGGCGTCAAACATCATGTCCCAGGCCCGGGGATTGAAGCCTATATTGCAGGTGGCGGAGCGCCAGGTACCGTCCATGGGGCAGTTCTCAATGGCCAGCTTCACGCCCTTGTCCTCCGCCCGCCTGGCCAGCTCGCCAAATACCTGCTTGAACCGGGGCATGGCCGCCTCCACGCTCTGCCCCTCCAGGGCCCCGGCGAAGGTGGACACCACCTTCGTCCCAAACTGCTCCGCCACGTCGATGCACTTTTTCAGGGTCTCAAGATGATCCTCGTACATCAGGGCGTTGCAGTAAAACCCCAGGGCCGATATGGGGGCGGTATCCCTTGCCACCTTCGCCAGCTCGCTCAGATCCACGCCGTACAGACTCATGTGGAAGTTCACGGCCAGCGCCTCGTATCCCATCTCTACAAATCCCTTCGCCAGCTCCCCAAACTTATGTCCCGGCACACAGGTGCCTATCAATATCTTCTTCACGATGCTCCCTCCCAATCCAAAAATCAGTCCCCGCCCGAAGGGCGGAAAAATGGGATTCCAAAGGGGCGAATGGAGGCACCCGCCAGTGGCGGATCAGTGCCGCAAAGAGCCCAATGAGGCAAGGAGTTTTTGAATATACGGATTTCAAAAACGACTATGCCGAATTGAGGAACCAAGTCCCTTTGGCGAGGTGGTCTGGAGGGCGAGAAGCCCTCCAGCGCTTCCCTCGCTTCCCCATCCCCACAAAAAGAGCCCGAAGGACCGCCTGCGCAGTCCTTTTCGGGCCCTTTGGTTTATGAGGTTCAGTCGATGCGCACGCCGTAGACGTGTCCGGCCTTGGTGCCGATGACGATGGTGTCGTCGAACACCACGGGGCTGGCCTCGATCTCGCCGTCCAGGGTGACTTCGGAGATCAGGGTGCCCTCCCGGCCGTCGTAGATCTGCAGCTTGCCGTTGGAGAGGGCCTGCACGATGTACCCGTCGCCCATCTCGTCATACACCGCCACGGGGGAGGAGATGGTATGGGTGCCCAGATTGGCCTTCCACACTACGTCGCCGGTGCCCTTGTCCAGGGCCAGCAGGGTGCCGCCCTCGTTGGTGTGGGCCACGGTCATGAATACCAGGTCGCCAAGGCCGTCCTTGCCCAGCGCCGGGGTGGCGAACAGGCCGCCGGTGCCCTGCACCCGGATGTTGAGATCCATGCTCCAGTTGGTCTTGCCCGTCAGGGCGTCGATGCGCCGGATCACGGTGCGGGCGTTCTTGCCCACGCTGTACAGATTGCCGGTATACAGCCACACGCCGTCGTCGTCCTCCTCCATCACGATGGAGGCGTCGGTGTCGTCGCCGGTGTTCACGCACCACAGGGCCTTCATGGAGTTGAGATCCACGCAGGTCACCAGGCCGTAGTTGTCCGCCAGGAAGCCGTAATGGTTGTACACCGCCATGGAGCTTTCAAAGCCCGCGTACATGGTCATGGGGTTCACATACCGGTACTTGTCCACGGTGGGATTGATGCTGAGCGTGCCCGTCTCCGCGTCGTAGTCGGAGTTCAGGTTCACGCTGTACACCACGCCGTTCTCGCTGGGCCACAGCAGGGTGTCCGTCTCGCCGTCCACCAGGGGGGAGCTGTCGCACAGGGGGTAATTGACCACCGCCGCGTTGTCCTGCCCGTTGATGAAGTAGAGCTGCTTGCCGTCGATCAGGCTGTAGATCCGCATGCCGGCGTCCACGCCCGCGTTGTTGCTCTTGTAGCCCTGGCCCACGTACAGAAGGGGATAGCCCCTGGGATCCACCGCGGGAGTGCCCTTCACGGGCGCGCCCACGTCGATGGCGTCCCGGGTGGGGGTGCCGTCGTCCAGGTCGAAGAAGTATATCTTGCCGCTGAGGGTGGCCGCGATGACCTCCACCAGGCCGCTCTTGGCCTTCTTGTCGGCATACAGGTTCATGTTCTGCCGGGTGGCGTCGTCCCAGCGCACCGCAAGGGGCTGGCCGGTCCAGCCCATGCCCACCATGGTGCCGGCGCCGCCGACCTCCACGGTATAGGCCTGGGTCAGCTGGGTGGCCGCGCCTGTCAGGCTGCCCGCCGAGGCGGTGTCACGGTAGTTGTTGCCGCGGAAGGTGGTCACGCCCTCCACCTGGGCGTAGAGCTCGCCCTGGTTCATGGAGATCTCGTTCTCCCGCTCAAAGGCCTGGGTCTGCTGGCCGTTCTGCCACACGTTCTGGGACAATTGCAGATTGGGCCTGTCGGGCCGCACCTTTTCGTTGATGGAGTCCGCGTCGATCTCCTCCACGCCGGTCTCGATGGGCGCGGGGGTGGGAGTGGGCTCCGGCTCGGGGGTGGGCTCGATCTCGATCACGGGCTCGGGGGTGCTCTCCACCACCACCACCGGCACAGGCGTGGGCCTGGGGGTGGGGGAGGGAGTGGGCGTGGGCACGGGAGTGGGGGTAGCGCCCGTAAAGAAGGACACCACCGGATCCGTGCTGCCAAACCACATCATCACGCCGATATAGGCGCACAGCGCCAGAATGATGACGATGGCCAGGGCGTTGAGCACCCGACCCACCCGCTTCCTGCGGCGGGCCCGGGCGCGCTTTTCGGAGCGGGAGAGGACCTCGTCGTCCTCATCCTCGTCTTCCTCTTCGTCCTCGTCCTCATCGTCAAGCTCGTCCAGATCCACGTTCTCCGCTTCCTCCAGAAGGGCTTTTTTGTCCATATTTTCGTCCATACTGCCAACTCTCCTTTCGGACGGCACATGCTCCGGGGCCATCAGCCCTCAGCGCCGGCGTCCGTTTCGTTCTGGTCGGCGGCCTCGCCCGCGTCCTGGGCGGTGTCCTGGGCCTCGTCCTGGGCGTCGTCCGCCTGGGTGATGGAAACGGGCGCTTCCTCCTTGGCGGGCTCGGGGAAGATCTGATTGACGAAGGGCACCACGCCGCCCACGGTGTTGCGCACGCCGTCCAGGCTGATCTGGTGGTTCGCCTCGGCCACCCGCAAGGCCAGTATGCTCAAAAGCAGGATCAGCGCGATGACGATCAGACCCTTCAAGAACGCGAGGAACCGCTTTCCAAAGCCCATGCTCTCGTCGTCGTCGTCGTACTCGTCCATCTCCAGGTCGTCCTCGTCCTCGTCGTCCTCGTCCTCCTGGTAGACCTTGCGCTCCTTCTTGCGGGCGGGCTTTTCATCCTCGTCCTCGTCTTCCCCGTCGTCCTCCTCGTAGGCGGGCTTTTTGGCCTTGCGGGCCTTGCGCACCTTCACGGGCTTGACGTCGTCCTCGCCTTCGTCGTCCTCGTCCTCGACGCGGCCGGCGCGCACGGGCTTTTCCTCGTCCTCGTGCTTGCGGGACATGGTGAACAGAGCGGTGGGTTCGTCCACGGCGGGCAGATCATCCTCGCCCTTCTCCTTCTGCTGGGCCGCGGCCAGGGCGCGGCGTTCCCGTCTGGACATGGTGGGCTGCTGCTCAAGGTCCTCATACAGCTGATCCGTCAGACTGGCAGCCTGGGTGCGTTCCTGATCGTCCATGTGGATTTCCTCCTTCAAATTCACCGTTTCGGTTTTTACTTCGCTGTGCTTCGCGGGCCGCTTCTGTTTTTTGCGGGGGGCGGGCTCGTCCTCTTCCTCGTCTTCCTCGTCGTCGTCTTCGCCCTTTTTGCGGAGCAAGCGGCTCAAAAGACCTCCCCGTTCTTCTTCCCCGTCGTCCTCGTCGTCTTCCTCTTCGTCGTCCTCGTCATCGTCCCGGCGGCTCTTTTTGCGGCGCAGGCGGCTTAGCAGTCCGCCCTCATCCTCGTCGTCTTCCTCGTCCTCGCCGTCGTCCTCTTCGTCCTTGTCGGCCTTATTCCGGCGGAACCAGCTGAGCAGTCCGCCTTCCTCGTCCTCGTCGTCGTCCTCATCGCCTTCGCCGTCTTCATCGTCTCCGGCATCGTCCTCCGACTTTTTGGCCCTTTTGCGGCGCAGAAGGCTCAACAGCCCGCCTTCCTCCCCGTCGTCTTCGTCGTCCTCATCGTCCTCTTCGTCGTCATCTGACGAAGCGTCCGCCTGGGCGGCTTCCCCGGACGGGGCCGCATCGGCTTCGGAAGCTGCGGCATTCCCGATCTCGCCCGCTTCCTCGCCCAGCAGTTCGGCGTTGGGGGTGTACTCGAAATCCTCCACGTCGTCCGGATCCGCGGAGGGCTTTTCTTCCTCGTCCTCCGCCTCGTCCCCGTCGTCCTCGTCGTCGGATCGGTCCTTTTTGAGGCTCTTTAGCTTCGCCGCGCCCTTTTTCATAAACCCGGCGGCCTTGGCGAAGGTGTTTTTCGCGGACTTGAGCATGTCGCTCAGGGTCTGCTCCGGGGCGTCGTCCTCATCCTCGCCGTCTTCTTCGCCTTCCTCGTCCTCGTCGTCCAGCCGGAAGGTGGCCTCCTCGTCCTCGGCGGGCGCGGCGGCATGGGAGATCTCCTCCGCGGCCTCCGCGACGGGCTGTGCGGCCTCCTGAACGGCCTCGGTTATGACCTCCTCCGCGTCCCCGGCCTCTTCCGCCACCGCCTGCACGGTATCAGTCACGGGAGCGGCGACCTGGCTGACCGTCTCCTCCGCCAAGGTCCTGGCGGAGTCGGCCTGCGCCTTCACCGTCTCCTCCGCTTCGGACGCGGCGGACACGATCTCTTCCTTCACGGCCTCGGCGGCCTGGGTCACGGCCCTCGCCGGCTCGGGGCGGTATGTCTCCTCCCGGCTCACCGGAACGGCCTTTTTGGGGGCCTCCTGAACGGGGGCCTGTACCTTCCCGGCCCCGGCGCTGTCCGCCTTGGGCGCGGACTGGGCCAGCTTGCGCAGCCTCTGCTGCTCCTTCCGCTTTCTGTATTCGTAATATTCCCTTGCCACCTGATCGGCATCAGAGCGTCCCATTTGTATATCCACCTTTCCGACCCGGCACGAAGCCGGTTACAGACATAAACCCATTTTGATTCCTCTATTATACCATAGAAATCCCACAGCGCAAGCACAATTTTTGGCAAGTTTTCGTGTTTTGGCATATAATGGAACGAAAAGGAGGAATTTTACATGTCCACAGCCGGTCAGATCATCCAAAAATGCCAGGAGCGGGCCCTTCGGTTCCCCCGCCTGGCCCCGCCCCGGGACCGATACGCCGCCGCTCAGCCGGATATGGCTTCCGGCCCATCCGCCCCTGTCCGGCCCCAGGCCCCGGGAGGCCTGCGCACCCCGGAGCCCCTGCGCCCTGCACGGGTGCCCCACACGGGCCACGCGCTATACGACCAGCTCATGCGCTCCCACGACCGCGTCGCCTCCCGCCGGGTCAAGTGAAGGGGAGGGGAGAGAAAACGCCCGTTTCTCCACGCGGAAACGGGCGCGTCTGGTTTGATCACTCTTTTTTGAATATCATCAGCTTGCTGGCGAAATAATTGGCCACGATCACGAACACGTTGGCCCCCAGCTTGACCCAATAATCGTTCATGCCCATTTTCTCGGCGAACAGCCACACGATGCCCATATCCAGCGCCAGCGACAGCACCCGGGCCAGCACGAACAGCCCCGCCTCCCGGGCCATGGCCGCGCCCCGGACGTTCTGAGTCTTGAACACGAACCGCCGGTTGACCGCATAGGCAAAGGCCACCGACACCGCCCAGGCGACGGCGGTGCACAGGGTGGGCCGTATGCCCGTCACCTGCCGCAAAAGCGCGTAGCACCCGTAGTTGACCGCGGTGGTCAATACCCCCGCCACCGCGTAGGCCGCCGCCTCCCGGATGTCGCCCCTTCGCCGGGTCAGCGCGTCCTTTATGCCCCTCATGCGCGCCCCTTGTCGGGCACGTCGGTGATGATGGCCTCCACGCCCATCCCGGTCAGCCGCTTGATATCTTCCGCCTCGTCCACCGTCCAGGGATGAAGCTCCAGATGGGCATTCCGGGCCCTTTCCGCCGCGCCGTCCGCGTAGAGCAGCTTATAGTGCGGGTGCAGGGCGCAGGCTCCCAGCTTCTGGGCGATCCGCTCCACGTTGGGTATGGCCCGGTCGTAAAGGAGCGCCGTGGGCACGGTCTTGTCCACCTGCCGCATGCGGTCCAGGGACATAAAGTTGAACGAGGAATAGATCACCCTGTCCTCCATATGGAAGTCCCTTGCGGCCTTCACGCACTTTTCCTCGATGCCCTGGTATTCGTACACATTGGTCTTCAGCTCCACGTTGACCGTAAGGCCCGTGGGACAGAGCAGCTCATATACTTCTTCCAGGGTGGGCATTTTCGCCCCGGCGTACCGGGGAAACAGGGCCCCGAAATCGTACCCCTTCAGCTCCTCCAGCGTCATGCCCCGTATCTGCCCCTTTTCCCGGGTCACCCTCTGTATGTTCTCGTCGTGGCACACGGCCAGCCTTCCGTCCCTGGTCAGGTGCACGTCCAGCTCCACGCCGTCCGCGCCCATTTTTACCGCCAGCTCAAACGCCTCCAGCGTATTTTCCGGGGCATAGGCCGACGCGCCCCTGTGGGCCCATATTTTGGTCATTTCCCATTGCCTTCTTTCTCTGCGCCGGCCTGCGCCGGCCAATATATACACAGTTTTCGACGCAACCGGCGAAAAGTCCTTTATATTTTTACATACCTGTGATAAAATCATTCCATCAAAACGGGGTGTACGGTATTTATGACGAAATACGACGCCGTATTGTTCGACCTGGACGGAACCCTCACCCGTTCGGAACCTGGCATCACGAACTGCGTCCAATATGCGTTGGACAGGCTGGGCTTTGGGCCCATGCCCCTTTCTGAGCGGCTCCGCTTCATCGGCCCGCCCCTCTACGAATCCTTCCGGGACATCGCGGGGATGAGTGAGGCCGACGCCCAGCGGGCCGTGGACGCCTACCGGGAGCGGTTTTCGGCAGTGGGCTGGATGGAAAATTCCGTCTACGACGGCATACCGGACCTGCTGATCGCCCTGCGCCTGGCGGGGTGCCGCCTGTCGGTGGCCTCGGCCAAGCCCCAGCCCTTCGTGGAGAAGATACTCCGCCACTTTTCCCTTTTCCGCCTTTTTGACAGGGTGGAGGCCATACGCCTTTGCGACAACCACGCCGACAAGGCCGAGATCGTCAGGCGGGCCCTGCCTGCCTCCTTTGCCCGGGCGGCCATGGTGGGGGACAGGCGCTTCGACATGGAGGGCGCCCGCCGCATGGGCGTGGACGCCGTAGGCGTGAGCTACGGCTACGGCGGACGGGAGGAACTGATATCCTCCGGGGCCCACGCCGTGTGCGATACCGTGGACGAGCTGGCCGCCGCCCTGGGGGCGCCGGATTTCCGCCGGGGAGATAGGCTGTATCTGCCCGGCGCGCCGGAGGACATCTGCCGCCGGGCCGCCGACTACCTTCGCGCCCGGGGCCTTCCCGCCCAGACACAAGGCCCGTGCATGGTACGCATATTGGGCCCCGGCGCCGAAGACGCCCCGGAAAACCTGTTTCCCGACCACGCACTGCCCCCGGACGGCGACGCCGCCTGGAGGGACACGGAGATACATCTCAATCGCTGGCTTGACAGGAGGTCATAGACCATGGATCTTTCAAAGCTGTGCCTGTATTGCATGGAGGAGACCGACGGGCAGGATCCCTGCCCCTACTGCGGCAAGAGCGCGTCCGCGCCGGTGCCGGAGCATCACCTGCAGCCCGGCGACATGCTGGGCGGGCGCTTCCTGGTGGGCCGCGCCGTCAGCCAGGACGCCCGGGGCATCGTCTATACCGTCATGGACACCCGCCGGGACAACAATGTGCTTCGCATCCGGGAGTATTACCCCCGGGGCTTCGCCGCCCGGTCCGGCAGCCAGGTGGTGCCGGAGGAGGGGTGCGAGGAGGAGTTCGAGCAGGGCTATCAGGAGATGATGGACCTGGTGGAGAACGCCGAGCGCCGCTTTGACTACTTCGAGCAGAACGGCACCCTCTACGTGATCCTCAAAAAGAGCGCTCCCGCCGAGCCCGCCCCCCAGGAGGACGACGAGGACGAGGGAGGCTTTGTGGCCTTTGTCAGGAGCCATCTGCCCATGGCCCTCACCTGCCTGGGCGTGCTGCTGCTGCTCATCGCCCTGGCGGTGCTGATCATTTCCCGCCGCACGGGAGACGTGACGGTGGATCCCCTCTCGGTCAATCCCACCTGGGCCCCGCCCACGGCCACGCCCCTGCCCACCGCCGCGCCTACCCAGGATATAGGGGCTGTCGACCCCATCCATCAGGACTGGCAGGGCGAGGACGGCGGAAGCGACATAGACACCACCGTCACCCCCGCGCCCACGCCGGCGCCGACTCCGGTTCCCACGCCCATCCCCACCCCCGTGCCCACGCCGGTCTACGTGGCCCCCACGGCGGTGCCCTATATGACTCTGCCCCCGGACGCGCTGATCAACGCCAGGGCCGATCCCGCCCTCATCGCCCAGCTGCAGAGCAAGCTGATCGAGCTGGGGTGGCTCACCTCCACCTCCGCGCCCGGCACCTATGACGACGCCACCCGGGATGCGGTCCGTTCCTTCCAGCGGTATATCAACGCCAGCTATGGCGCGGGCCTCAGCGAGGACGGCATCGCCGGCCGGGCCACCATACAGTATCTGAACCGGCCAGACGCGGCGGTCAATCCCGAGGGAGCCCAGGCCCCCACCGCCGCCCCCGAGCCTACGGCCACGCCCCTGCCCCAGAGCACCATCCAGGAGGTGCAGAACATACTCATCTCCAAGGGCTGGCTCAGCGAGGGCGATTCCTTCCGCCCCGGGGTCTACGACGACGCCACCCGCCGGGCCGTGATCGACTACCAGCGCTACATCAACGACCACCAGAACGAAAACCTCAACGAGGTGGGCGAGCTGGACGGAAAGACCCTTTTGTGGCTGCGCTGGATCAACGCTCCCGCCCGGCCCACGCCGGAGCCCGGCGCCACTCCCACGCCCACGCCCGCTCCCACTCCGGAGCCCACGCCCGAGCCGACGCCCGAGCCGACGCCCGAGCCCACGCCGGTGCCCACCGCGGAGCCTACGCCGGAGCCGACACTGGAGCCCACGCCCGAGCCCACGCCCATGCCTACCCAGGAGGCCGTGGTGCCCGCGCCCGAACCGGAACCCACCGTGGAGCCTACGCCGGAACCCACTCCGGAACCGACTCCCGAGCCCACGCCGGAGCCCACGCCGGAACCGACGCCCGAGCCTACGCCCGAGCCTACGCCGGAGCCGACTCCGGAACCGACGCCTGAGCCTA
>CADAGW010000022.1:0-7236 GCA_902787475.1 uncultured Eubacteriales bacterium | reverse complement strand
ACGCCCGAGCCCACGCCCGAGCCTACGCCGGAGCCCACGCCCGAGCCCACGCCCGAGCCGACGCCGGAACCGACTCCCGAGCCTACTCCCGAACCCATCCCCGAGCCGGAACCCACGCCCATACTGATCAACGAGGATTCCGACCCCGAGGACGTCCGCGAGGTGCAGCAGCTGCTGGCCGACAGGGGATGGCTGCCCACCCGGTTCATCGACGGCATATTTGGCGACCGCACCGTGGAGGCCCTGATGGCCTTCCAGCGGTACGTGAACCAGTACTGCATCCCCGAGGGAGAGGAGCCCCTGCAGGAGGACGGCGTCTGCGACGAGGCCACGCTCACCTACCTGCGCCGGGACGATGAAACCGGCGGTATGATCTTCAACCCCGAGCCCCTGAACGACTGACAGGGTGCCTTATCAGGTGCTTTAGGTACGGATTGCTTCGCCGGTCTTTGACCTCCTCGCAATGACAGGCACGTGGGCGTAATTAACCACTATGTCATTGCGAGGCACGAAGTGCCGAAGCGATCCGTCCCCTTCCGCCCCACAAACAGGTAATAAGCAGATCCCCCGACCAACTGTACTGGCCGGGGGATCCATCTATATCAAATTGTATTTCCATTCCCGCCGAAGGCGGCAGATGGGTTTCCAAAGGGACTGGTCCCTTTGGTCAGGGGTTTGGGGGCGGACAGCCCCCAACGCATCCCCTTCGCCTTACTCAATGACGATATGCCTTGCGGTGTCCACCTCGGGCTCCACGTTCTTGGGCAGGATCATTTTGAGCACGCCGTCCTTGAACTCGGCGGTGATGCCGTCCTCCCTGACGCCGTCCAGGCGGAAGGAGCGGCTGACGGAGCCGGTGCGGCGCTCGCGGTACACGTAGTGGCTCTCCTTGTCCTCGGTCTCCTGGTTCATGGCGGCGGAGATGGTCATCACGCCATCCTCCACGTCCACCTTCAGGTTCTCCTTGCTCACGCCGGGCAGATCCGCCGTCAGCTCGTAGTGGTCGTCCTTGTCCTCCACGTCCACCTTCATGCCGCCCATGGCGCTCTGGCCAAAGAACGGACGGAAGAAGTCGTCAAAGAAGGGACTCAAGAAATCTCTGCTTTCCGGAACCCTCCGGCTCACCTGGTTGTTGTAGCGATACGGCAAAATACTGAACATATCATTCGCCTCCATGCGATTCATTGTCATCTTGTGACTGTGTTTCTCTTCGTTCCCCTCGGAACGATGTCAGTATAGCATAATGGTCAAAGAAAGTCAATAGTAAAAGTCAAAGATGGTCAGTAAATTGTTTGTTAACCGCCGCCCGCGTACCGTTTCTTCCATTATTAACCCGCTTTTCCCGCCATTTTTCTCCATTTCTTCAGATATTTCTTGATGTATGCCTCCCCTTTGTGGTATAATGCATGCTGTGGTACTATGGGAGGTGTGACCGTTGAAAAAACTGCTCTGTATGCTTCTGATCCTGCTCCTTGCCTGCCCCCTGGCCCTGGCCCGGGAGGAGGACGTGGAATATATGCAGGTGACCACCCAAACCGCCGTGGTCACCAGCGACCGGGTGAACATCCGCTCCGGTCCCGGCACCAAATACTTCATCGTCACCGTGGCCAATACCGGCGACTCCTTTGCCGTCACCCGGCCCTACGGCGACTGGTACCAGATCAAGATGCCCGACGGCACGCTGGCCTGCGTGCACAAGGACTATGTGCGCATAGACGAAGCCACGGAGGTCATCGCCATCCCCAAGGAGGCCCAGCTGGACGCCTCCGTCACCAAGACCGTCATGCCCACGATGCTGAAGCAAGGCCAGACCTTCTCCATCCGGGGCGCGGTCACATCCAATATCCCCTTGATTGGCGTCAAGATCACCATCCGCAACGACAACCGGCTCACCCGGGAGTCCCAGGCCGAGGCCACCTTCGACGCCAAGGACAACGTGACCAGCTACGACCTTCAGAAGCTGGACGCAAAGCTGAACTTTTCCGGCCTGGTGCCCGGGGAAAAGACGCTGACCGTGGCCGTGGCCACCCCCGCCCAGACCGCTACCATATACACCCACCGCTTTACCGTATTGGGGGCCATGCAGGACCCGGCGTCCCTCAACGACAAGTGCAATATCGTGGCCACCTTCGGCAACACCAAGGTCCTCACCGACACCTACACGGGCACCATCTGGCGCCCCTCCTCCTCCACCAGTAAGATCACCGTCACCGCCCCCGCCGACGCCGAGCCCGGGGCCTTCACCATCGCCTGGGAGACGGTGCCCACCGGCTTCACCGTGGACTGCAAAAACGCCTCCGGCCAGGTGGTGAGCCACTTCGACAGATCCAACACCCCCGAGATGCTGGTCAATTTCTGGGAGGTGGACACCGCCACCCGCACGGTGGAGATCGTGCTCCAGGACACAAAGAGCGGCATATGCGAACTAAAGCTGTTCCAGAACGGCCGGGTGTCCCCCGTGCAGCAGAACTGGACGCCCACACCGGAAAAGCTGGATCTGCTCCTGGTCAGCGCCCATCAGGACGACGAGTGGCTGTTCTTCGCCGGAGCCCTGCCCACCTACATCGACCGGGGCAAGGAGGTCACCGTGCTCTACATGGCCAACTGCAACCGCATGCGCTACGGCGAGGCCATGGCGGGCATGTGGCACGGCGGCATCCACAACTATCCCATCTTCTTGAACCTTGAGGACTACTTCGCCAACTCCATGGACCAGGCCCTCCAGCGCTGGGGCAAAGACACCACCGTGACCCTTCTGGTGCGCCAGCTGCGCCGCTACAAGCCCGAGGTCGTGCTGACCCACGCGGAGAACGGCGAATACGGCCACGCCCAGCACATGGCCACCTCCTGGGCCGTGAAGGAAGCCGTACAGAAGGCCAGGGACGAGAGCTACGACCCCGAGTCCGTCAGGGAGTACGGCGCCTGGGAGGTCAAAAAACTCTACCTCCACCTCTACGAAAAGAACACCATCCACATGGACTGGAACCAGCCCCTGGCGACCTTCGACGGGCGCACCGGCCTTGAGATGGCCACCATAGGCTTCAATATGCACTATCTCATCTGGGACGACTACACCATCGACTACGGCAAGAAATACGACTACACCGCCTTCGGCCTGTATTACAGCGCCGTGGGGGAGGACGTGGCCAAGAACGATTTCTTTGAAAACATAGACTGATCCGGCCATCAACAACACACTGGAGGAAGCACATGCAAAGCCGCAAAGACCAAAAAAAGCAGGCCCGCCTGCGCAAAAAATGGAAACGGGCTACCATCAAATATATCGTTCTGAGCGTCGTCACCGCCCTTTTGCTGGTGGTGGGGGGCCTTGCGCTTCTTTTGACCCTGGTGTTTAACGGCCCCTCCCAGCACGTGTCGGATCTGGCCGCCCTGGCCATGGACGAATCCAGCGCGGCCAAGTTCGTGCCCCGGCTGTTTCTGGGTGAGGACGGCATGAACGCGGTGCTCTCCCGCAACACCATCCAGGAGATCAACGAGGAGGTCAACACCCAGCTCATCGACACCACTCTGGCCACCTCCGACGAGGGGGACGAGGAGACCCCCGACATCGAGATCGTGGAGGTGAAGGGCGGCACCTATAGGGGCTACATGATGATCGTCAAGGACCCCTCCCGGGTCATCGTGGGCGTGTGCGCCAGCACCTTCTCCACCACCGCCCCGGGCAAGCTGCTGCCCGACATCGTGGCCCACTACAACGGCGTGGGCGGCATCAACGCCGGCGGCTTCTGGGACAACGGCGGCCAGGGCAACGGCGGCTTCCCCATCGGCCTGGTCATCTCCCAGGGCAAGCTCATGAACAACGCCTACGACAACGCCTCCTACAACACCGCCATAGGCTTTGACCAGAACAACGTGCTGATCGTCCAGAAGATGAACACCGAGACCGCCGTCAAGCGGGGCCTTCGGGACGCGGTGGCCTTCGGCCCCGGCCTCATCGTAAACGGCGAGCCCGCTGCCATCACCGGCACCAGCGGCGGCGTCAACCCCCGCTCCGCCATCGGCCAGCGGGCGGACGGCGCGGTGCTGCTGCTGGTCATCGACGGCCGCCAGGTGAACAGCCTGGGCGCGGGCATGTCCGATCTCATCAGCGTCATGCTGGAATACGGCGCGGTGAACGCCGCCAACCTGGACGGCGGCTCCTCCTCCAAGCTGTACTACAACGGAGAATTCATCAACGACGGCGTTGCCGTGACCGGTTCCCGGCGTCTGGCGACGGCCTTCATCGTAAAGTGAGGCGAGCGGCATGAGCAAAAAGAAGAAAAAGCGCAGGCATCTGTTTTACCCCATCTACTTCACGCTCGTCCTGATCGCCGTCGCGGCCATCTGGATCGGCTGCAGCATGCTCACCCCCTACCTGGCCGACTTCGAGAAGTCCAACCCGGAATACGCCGTGAACACCGCCATGCGCTATTTTGAGAACAGCGACGCGGAGACCTTCTACTTTTTCGCCCAGCAGAGCCATCCCGACCTGTTCCAGTATGAGGACAAGCAGGACTACATCGACTGGGTGACCAGCGTGACCCAGGACGGCAATTTCACCTACAGCATGGCCTATTCGGACGACCCCGCTGTGCTGCGCTACAACGTGAAGCTGAACGGAGAGAAATTCGGCACCTTCTCGCTGCGGGAGCAGCCCGACAGCACCGAGTATCACTTCTCCACCTGGGCCTTCGACACGCTGGAGACCGTCACCCCCGCCGCCACGGAATACACCGTGACCGTGCCCGCCGGGGCCACTGTGATGGCCGGGGCGGAGCAGCTCACCGCCCAGAACGTGGTGGAGAGCGGCATCGACACCCCCTGGACGGGCCACATGCTGCTGGAGGAGACCACCGCCCCCACCCAGGCCCGCTACGCCTTCACCCGCTTCTTCGGCTGCCCGGAGATCACCGTGACCGACGAGCACGGCAAGCCCTGCCAGGTGACGGGCGACGAAGCCTCCGGCTTCACGGCGCTGCGCAACAACGACGACGAGCTGCAGGAGGCCACCGAGGCCCGCGTGACCGAGATCGTGAAGGCCTTTTCCTCCTTCGTGTCCAACGACCTGTCCCGAAGCAAGATGCTCAAATATGTGCGCAAGGGCACCGTGGCCTATCCCATCATCGAGAAATTCGACAACAGCTGGTTTGGAAAGCACTCCTCCGCCAAGATTGAAAACCTGGAGACGGGCAACTACATCCGCTTCACCGACGACACCATGGCCTGCGACGTGTCCTACGACCACGTGGTTCAGTACAACGACGGCGACAAGACCTACCCCACCGCCTACCGCTTCTACTTCGTTCTGCGCAACGACGAGTGGTTCCTGTACGATTTTGAATCCATCCAGTAAACCCGGGAGGTACACATGAAACGCACCCCTCTCGCCCAGCGGACGCTGCCCGATTACACGCGGGGCGAGGAAATCTTCAACATGGTGTCCCACATCGTGGGCGGCGCGCTGGGCATCACCGCCACCGCGCTTTGCGTGATTATGGCGGCCATCCACAGAAACGTCTTCGGCGTGGTCAGCGGCGCGGTCTTCGGCGCCACCATGATCCTGCTGTACACCATGTCCTCCATCTACCATGGCCTGAGCCCCCGGCTCACCGCCAAGAAGGTCTTTCAGATCATCGATCATTGCACGGTGTATATCCTCATCGCCGGCAGCTACACCCCCTTCGCGCTGGTGTCGCTGAGGCAGCAGAGTCCCGCCCTGGGCTGGACCATCTTCGGCCTCATCTGGGGCATCGCGGCGGTGGGCATCACCTTCACCGCCATCGACCTGAAGACCTTCCGCGTGCCCTCCATGGTGTGCTATCTGGCCATGGGCTGGCTGATCCTGTTCGCCATGCGGCCCACGGTGCGCGCCATCGGCGTGGGCGGGCTGATCTTCCTGGTGGCGGGCGGGCTGTGCTACACCGCGGGGGCCGTGCTCTACATGAACGGCAAAAGGCGACGATACATCCATTCCATCTTCCACCTGTTCGTGCTGGCTGGCAGCATACTGCACTTTCTGTGCGTCCTGTTCTACGTGATGTAATCCGAATTGACGAAACGAGGGATTCATAAATGGACTTCAAACTGAGCATCGCAAATGAGATCGTTTCCGCGCTGAAGGCGGCCTTTGACAACAGTGACCTGACCGCCGACGCCATCGCGCAGGTGATCGAGATTCCGCCGGACACCGCCCTGGGCGACTACGCCTTCCCCTGCTTCCGGCTGGCCAAGACGCTGCGCAAGGCCCCGCCCATGATCGCCGACGCCCTGAAGGACGCCATCCACGCGCCCTTCCTGAAGGAGATCCAGTCGGTCAAGGGCTACCTCAACTTCTACATCGACCGCGCCACCTACGCCCGCGAGGTGCTGGCCGCCATCGCCCGGCAGGGCGAGGCCTACGGCGGCAGCGACGTGGGCGCGGGCAAGACGGTGTGCCTGGACTACTCCTCCATCAACATCGCCAAGCGCTTCCACATCGGCCATCTGTCCACCACCATGATCGGCAACGCCCTCAAGAACATGTATGAGTTCCACGGCTACAAGACCGTGGGCATCAACCACCTGGGCGACTGGGGCACCCAGTTCGGCAAGATGGTGGCGGCCTACAAGCTGTGGGGCAACCGCGAGGAGGTCGAAAAGGGCGGCGTGGACGCCATGGTGAGCCTCTATGTGCGCTTCAATGCCGAGGCCGAGGAGAAGCCCGAGCTGAACGACCTGGGCCGCGCCTGGTTCAAGAAGATCGAGGACGGCGACGAGGAAGCGCTGTCCATCTTCAATTGGTTCAAGGAGGTCACCCTGGCGGACGCCCGGCGCGTCTACGACATCCTGGGCGTCTCCTTCGACTCCTACGCCGGTGAGAGCTTCTACAATGACAAGATGGATCGGGTCATCGACGAGCTGAAGGCCAAGAACCTGCTGGTGGAATCGGAAGGCGCGCAGATCGTGGATCTGTCCGAATACGGCATGCCGCCCTTCATCATCCTGCGCTCCGACGGCGCGACCCTCTACGCCACCCGCGACCTGGCCGCTGCCCTCTACCGCAAGGACACCTACGACTTCGCCAAGTGCCTCTACGTGGTGGCGTATCAGCAGGATCTGCACTTCCGCCAGCTGTTCAAGACGCTGGAGCTGATGGGCTACGACTGGGCAAAGAACTGCGAGCACGTGGCCTTCGGCATGGTCTCCTTCGAGGGCGAATCCCTCTCCACCCGCAAGGGACACGTGGTGTATCTGGAC
>CADAGW010000021.1 GCA_902787475.1 uncultured Eubacteriales bacterium | reverse complement strand
AGCATCGCGTCTCTTCGTTCCCCAGGGGTTACGGATTGCTTCGTCGCTTCGGAACCTCTCAATTCGGCATAGTCGTTTTTGAAATCCGTATATTCAAAAGCGACTATTGCGAATTGAGGAGCAGCGCCCAGCGTCTCCCTCGTCCCCCCCGTTACTCCTCCGGCTCTATGTGCGCGTGGGTTCGCACCTGGTCCCAGGGCACGAGGTATCCCCCGCCGTGGGCGCAGAACACGGAATGGGGCGGGTCGTCCCCGGCGAGTGGATCGTAGGAGGCGGCTTCGATGACCTCGGCGGCGTTTTCGCAGGGCTCGTAGTGATCGAACCGCACGGAAATGCTGCCAAGGCCGTGGGTCACGGCCAGAAAATCGGCGGGATACTCCGCGAACCGGGCGAAGGGCGCCTCTCCCGTGAGGGAAAACTGATCCCCATCCATCTCCGGCGGCTCCGTGCGGGCGTGGCGCTGGGCCATATCGCCCATGACCCGGCCAAAGCTCTCCGAGGGCGCCCGCAGGGTGAACCGGCATACCGGCTCCAGAAGCACGCTTTGGGCGTACATCAGGGCGTTCCGTATGGCCCGGTAGGTGGCCTCCCTGAAATCGCCGCCCTCCGTGTGCTTGAGGTGCGCCCGGCCCGACACCAGCTCCACCACCACGTCCGTAAGCGGCGCGCCGGTCAGTACGCCCCGATGCTCCTTTTCAAATACATGGGTCTCTATGAGCCGCTGCCAGTTGAGGCTCAGATCGTCCACGTGGCACAGGGACACAAAGCGGATCCCGCTTCCCCGCTCCCCGGGCCGAAGCCGCAGGTGCACCTCGGCGTAGTGCCTCAGGGGCTCGTAGTGGCCTATGCCCAATACGGGGGAGGCCACCGTCTCCATATACAATACCCGCATGGGGCCAAACTGTATGGGCAGATGATACCGCCTTTCGGCCAGATCCCGCAGTACCTCCAGCTGCACACGGCCCATCACCCGGGCCTCGATGCCCTTTAAGCGGCTGTCGTACTCGATCTTCAGCGTGGGCTCCTCGTCCTCCAGGCGCTTGAGGACCGAAAGCGCCTCCCGCAGGGGCACCTCCGGTGGCGTCAGCACCGCCGCGGCCATCATGGGCTCGGTGTGAAGGGCCCGCCCGGCCCGGGCGTTGTCCCCGATCACGTCTCCCGGATACGCCCCGTCCAGCCCCAGGCAGGCCGCGTCGTCCCCCGCCGCCGCCCGGGCCAGGGGCCGGAATTTCGCCCCGTGATAGCGCCTCAGCTCGCCCAGCTTCGCCCGCCCGCCGCCGGGCAGAGCGATCTCCTCCCGGGGGCATACACAGCCGGAGAGCACCTTGAAAAAGCACAGCCTTTCCCCCTGGTCGGTGTGGCGGATCTTGTATACCCGGGCGGAAAAGGGGGCGGTCTCGTCCCGATCTACCCGGGTCAGGGCGTGGAGGGCCCGGAGAAATTCGTCCACCCCCTCGCCCCGCAGGGCGCACCCGGGAAAGGCGCAGAATATCTCCCGACGGGCTGTCTGCTCCCGGAGGGCCGAAAGGACGGCATCTTCGCCGCATTGGCCGGAAAGATACATTTCCAGCAGTTCCTCGTCCCGCCCGGCGGCCTCCTCCCACAGACTGGGGTCTGTAAGGCTCCCGGCCCCCACTATGTCGATAGACAGCCTTTTCTTCATCTCCGCCACTGTCCGGTCAAAATCCGCCCCCGCCCGGTCCAGCTTGTTGACGAACAGGAGGGTGGGCACATGGTATTCTTCCAACAGCCGCCATATGGCCAGGGTGTGGCTCTGCACTCCCTCGGCGGCGCTGACCACCACCACGGCGTAGTCCATCACCGATATGGCCCGCTCCATCTCCGGGGAAAAGTCCACGTGCCCCGGGGTGTCGATCCAGTAATACTCGTCCCCGCCGTACTCAAAGAAGGCCTGGTCGGAAAATATGGTGATGCCCCGCTCCTTTTCCAGGGGGTCGCTGTCCAGAAAGGCGTCTCCGTGATCCACCCGGCCCGCCTGGCGGATGGCCCGGGCCCGGTATAAGATCTGCTCGGAGAGGGTGGTCTTGCCCGCGTCCACGTGGGCCAGTATGCCGATGGTCTTTTTCATGCCGTCCTCCGACGAAGGGGTATTGGTATGGGCAAAAGTATAGCATCCGGGAAAGAGATTGTCAAACATACCAGAAGTTTAACCGGAGAGGGGGCCGGGATGTGATATAATCATACCGAAAGAGGGTGAACCCATGGCCCGGAGGATGTGCGTGCTGGACGAGAGCAAGGTGTGTACCGATTGCGGGGAGTGCGACAGATGCGATCTGGATCCCAACAAGATCTGCGACAACTGCATGAAGTGCGTAAAGACCTACGCGGACTACGCCGAGATCGAGATCGAGAAGGTCATATTGAACGAAAATGAAAAGCGCGGATGAAAAGACCAATGTGATGCGTCTTTTGGACGCCAAAAAGGTGGCTTATATCCCCCACTGGTACGAGGACGACGGCTCCCTGGGCGGGGCCAATATCGCCCGCACCCTGGGAGAGGACCCGGAGAGGGTGTTTAAGACCCTGGTCACCCGGGGCGGGAAGGGCACCTATGTGTTCATGGTGCCGGTGGAAAAGGAGCTGGACCTGAAAAAGGCCGCCAGGGCCGCCGGGGACAAATATGTGGAGATGATCAGGGCCGCGGAGCTTTTGCCCCTGACGGGCTACATACACGGCGGATGCTCCCCCATCGGCATGAAAAAACGGTTCCCCACCTTCGTGGACGAATCCGCCCAGAACTATGAGCGCATTTACTTCAGCGCAGGCCGGGTGGGCTGCCAGGTGGAGGCCGCTCCCTCCTGCCTGCCCTTGATGGTGGGCGCCCGCTTCGCCCCGCTGACCAGCGACTGAAATATGTATACCCCCATGCAAAAAGCGCGAAAGCGCTTTTTTTCTCATCTAAGCGGCCATATTGCGGGAGACGGATCGCTTCGTCGGTTCGTTCCCCGAAATGACTGCCAGGCTTTCATGCCATTGCGAGGAGGCCTTGTGGACCGACGAAGCAATCCGTAACCCCGTCTATCGTTCAGAAGCGGAGCAGTATGCGCGCGTTTTCACATACATTCCGCCCGGGCAGGGCATAATAGCCCAAAACAAACCGGGAGGCGGGCGGATGGCGGACGGGGAGGCAATGCGGGAGCGGATCGACGGGGACATTGGCCTGTGCGAGGCGAAAATGAAGGGCTTTTTGGGCATGCCGGCCAGCGCGGATTTTGTGTGCCGGGCCCTTTTGTCGGATGGGCGGCGGCTGGCGCTGTTCTTTTTGGAGGGCATGGCGGACGGGCGGCTCATAGACCGGTACGCGGTGATGCCCCTTCAGGGGGCCGGGGGCTGGAACAGCCTTCTGGACCTGTCCCAAAGGGCGGTGGGCCTGTGCCAGTGCGAGGAGGCGGAATATTACGCCCAGGCGGTGGAGGCGGTGCTGGAAGGAAAGTGCGCCGTGTTCGCCCAGGGCGGGGGCGGGGCGCTCATACTGGACACCCGGGGCCCGGCGGGGCGGGCGGTGGACAGGCCCCAGGGCGAGTCGGCGGTGATGGGGCCCCAGGAGGGCTTCGGGGAGAACCTGCGGGTCAACGTGACGCTGATACGGCGGATCGTCAAAAGCGAGAAGCTGGTCGGCGAGGCGCTGACGGTGGGCGCCGCTCTTCCCACCCGGGTGGAGATCATGTATATACAGGGCGTGGCCCGGCAGGAGGTGGTGGACGCGGTGCGGGAACGGGTACAATCCCTGCCCGCCGCCCAGTGCCCCGGGGCGGGCAGGCTGGAGCAGTGGATGGAGGGGCACCCTTTGTCTCTCTTTCCCCAGATGCTCCAGACCGAGCGGCCCGACCGGGCGGCGGGCATGCTCACCGGCGGCCAGGTGGCCCTGCTGGTGGACGGCTCCCCCTACGCCCTGATCTGCCCGGTGACCCTGTTCCACCTTCTGCACGCCGCGGACGACGGCTACCTGCGCTGGCAGAACGGCACGTTTCTGCGGCTGGTGCGGATGCTGGGCGCGGTGCTGTCGCTGATCCTGCCCGCGGCCTACCTGGCGGTGACCACCCACCACAGCCACGTGCTGCCCGCGGATCTGCTGATGTCCATCGCCGAGACCCGCTCCCGGGTGCCGTTCAGCGTACTCACGGAGATCTGGATCATGGAGGCGGCCTTTTTCCTCATCAACGAGGCGGGCACCCGGGTGCCCTCGCGGATCGGCCCGGCGGTGGGCATCGTGGGAGCGCTGATACTGGGCCAGGCGGCGGTGTCCGCCAGCCTCATAAGCCCCCTGATCATCATCGTGGCGGCGCTGACCGGGCTTGGGGCCTACTGCGTGCCCTACTATCCCCTCAACCTGACGCTGTGCGCCCTGCGGCTGGGGCTCACCGCCCTGGCGGGGGCCATGGGGCTGTACGGTCTGGCCCTGGGACTGATGCTTCTGTGGGCCCGGCTGTGCGCCCTGGATTCCTTCGGCGTGGGGTATATGGAGCCCCTCTTTCCCCACCGGCCCCACAACGACGATCTGTGGGCCCGGGGGCCCATATGGCGGCAGGGCAGGCGGTTTTTGGCAAGGCATGACGCCTGGACGGGAGAAAAGCCGTGATCCGGGCGGATGGGCGGGGCACGCGGGCCCTGATACTGGTCACCGGGGCGTTCCGGCTGATATACACGGCCCAGACCCGCATGGCCCGCCTGGGCGGCGCGGCTCCCCTGGCGGCGTTGGGCGGGGCGTGCGTCGCGGGGACGGCGGCGCTTTTGTGGCGGCGGGCCCGGGGCCGGGCGCCAAAGACGGCCGCCCTTTTGTGGCTTCCGCTCCTGTGGGCCGACGGGGCGGCGGCCATCCACGCCCTGTCCGTGTCGGCGGGCCGGTGGGTGCTCTACGCCCTGCCGCCCTGGGCCCTGGCCCTGGCCACGGGAGCGGCCATGGGGCTGTTTGCCCTGTGGGGCATGGGGGCAGCGGCGGGAGCGGGCAGGCTGTTTCTGCCCTGGGCGGCGGCGCTCATGGCCGGGTGCGCCTGGGCGGGGCGGGAGAGCCTGGTTCCCGGGTGGCTGTTCCCCCTGCTGGGGCCGGGGCCCGGGGAGACGGCCCTGTGCGCCCTGGAGCTGGGGGCCTGCCTTATGCCGGCCCTCCTTCTGCCCGCCGCCGGAGACGAGGGGCCGGGGTTTTCCCTTTTGTGGGCGGGCGTGGCCGCGGCGGCGGCATTGGCGGCATGCGCCATGACCGCGCCGTATATGCCGTCCGCGCCCCAGACGGAGGGCTTCCGCCTGGAGATACTCTTGTCCAACGGCCGGGTGCCCCTGCCCCTTCAGATGCCCGTGCTCCTTCTCTGGTTCGGCGGGGCCATCCTGACGGCGGGAAGCGGCGCGGCCCTGTGCCGGGAGACGCTTGCGGGGCTGTGGCCGGGCATGGACGAGCGGGCGCTGGCCCTGTTGTCCGCGGCGGGGCCCACGGCGGCGTACTGCACGGGGCTGTGGGAGGGGGCCCGGTCCTTTTGGCCCCTGTGGTATCCGTTGGCTCTCATACCGCTCATACCGGGGGCGGCAAAAAGGAGGAAGAAGGCGTGAAAAAACGGTGGGTCATCGCCCTGTGCGCCTTGCTGGCGGCGGGGTACTGCGCCGGGGGCCAGCCGGACGACATGGCCTATGTGATCTCCATGGCGGTGGACAGGGCCGATCCGGACCAGATCGAAATCTCCGCCCAGGTGCCCTCCATCGTGGAGGGAGACCAGGACCCGGGTCACGTGTTCATGTCCGCCGCCGGGGCCACCTTCGCCGAGGCGCTGGACGTGCTGGAGGCTTCCTCCCAAAGGCGGCTGAACCTGACCCAGATCAAGACGCTGATACTGTCCAGGGAGCTGGCGGAGGGGGACGGGTGTGCGGATCTGCTTCGCGACATGCTCTTTACCGAGCAGATCTTCGGAGACGCCCACCTGGTGATGGCCCTGGGCTCCGCCCGGGAGCTGCTCGCCGCCCAGAAGGCGGTCATCGGCATGCGGCTGTGCCACTCGGTGGAGGCCGCCGTCCGCCACTATCAGGACCACGGCTACGCCCCCCGGGCCACCCTGTCGGACGTGTACTTCCGGCTCTGCGCCACGGGATCGGACCCGGTGGCCATCCTGGCGGCCACGGCGGACGCAAGTCACACCCGCGCCCTGCCCCCGGGCGGCATGGGCAGGGCCTGGCCCGGGTCCCTGCCCCGCCAGGGGGAAAACGCCAACGAATACGTGGGGTGCGCCCTGTTCGCCGGGGGCCGGGCGGTGGGGCTCATGGACGGCATGGAAGAGGAGCTTCGGGGCGTGCTGGCCGGAGAGACAGGCACCGTAAACCGGAGCCTTGGCGGGGCGTGGGCCCGCCTGTCGCTCACAAGGCGCAAAATCCGGGTGGACACGGCGGAGGACGGGCCAAAGATCGATATATACCTGGCCTTTTCCATGGAGAGCGGGGCCGTGGCCCCGGACAGGGCGGTCCTGTGCCGGCAGATGGAGGAGGAGATCATCTCCCTCATAGAAACCTGCCGGAGCCTGGGCGCGGAGCCCTTCGGCTTTGCCGACATCGCCGCCCGGAATTTCCTCACCCTGCCCGATTGGGAGGCGTATGGCTGGCGTTCCCGCTTTCCCGGCGCGTCCCTGCGCGTGAAGGTGGAGATCGGCTGACGGCGGTCTCCATGGCGCGCTGCGCTTGACGGATGGAGAAGCCCGCCCTGGACCGGATCAAGGCTCGAAAAAGCACCCTGCCGATGCAATGCGGCAGGGTGCGAAATGGTTTTGGGGATTTGCGTCAGGGCCGTATGACCCGCACGCCGTAGGTGCTCTCGCTCTTTTTGAGGGTCTCCAGCAGGGCCTGGGGGGGCTCGCCGTCCAGATCCAGCACGGTATAGGCGAACTCGCCCTTGGACTTATTGACCATGGTGTCGATGTTGATGCCGTAGGTGCCCATGGTGGAGGCGATGGGGCCGATGACGTTGGGGATGTTGGCGTGGAGCAGCATCACCCGCACCCGCTCGGGCCGGGACAGCTCGCAGGTGGGATAGTTGACGGAATTGAGGATGCTGCCGGTGCGCAGGTACGCGTCGATCTGGCTGGCCACCATGGTCACGCAGTTGTCCTCGCTCTCGGGGGTGGAGGCGCCCAGGTGGGGAATGGCGATGACGCCGGGCACGCCGATCACGTCGTCCTGGGGGAAGTCGGTGACGTAGCGGCGGAGCTTGCCGCTGGACAGAGCCTCGATCACGTCCGCGTTCACCGCCAGCTCGCCCCGGGACAGGTTCAAAAGCACCGCCCCGTCCTTCATGCCGGATATGAATTCTTTGTTGAGGGATCCGCGGGTGGCGTCCATCAGGGGCACGTGCACCGACACATAGTCGCTCATGGCCAGCAGCTCCTGCTGGGACTTGGCGTGGTGTATGGACCGGGACAGCCGCCAGGCGTGATCCACGGAGATGTAGGGGTCGTAGCCCACCACGTCCATGTCCAGCGCCCGGCCCGCGTTGGCCACCAGGCCGCCCACGCCGCCCAGGCCGATGACGCCCAGGGTCTTGCCCTTGAGCTCGGGGCCCACGAACTGGCTCTTGCCCTTTTCCACCATCTTGGGCACCGCCGCGCCCTGGCCGGAGAGGGTCTTGCACCACTCGATGCCGCCCACGATGTCCCGGCTGGCCAGAAGCAGGGCCGCCAGGGCCAGCTCCTTCACCGCGTTGGCGTTGGCGCCGGGGGCGTTAAACACCACCACGCCCTTTTTGCCCATTTCGGACACGGGGATGTTGTTGTATCCCGCGCCGGCCCGGCCGATGGCCAGCAGGCTTGGGTTTTTCTCCATGGAGTGAAGGTCGGCGCTTCGCACGATGATGGCGTCGGGATCGGCGCACTCGGGGGACACGGTGTACTCCGCCATGTCCAGAACCTGGCTGTATACCGGGGAAATATCGTTGATCGTCTTGATATTATACATGCGCTTCATACTCCTTCATGAATTCCACCAGCTTCTTGACGCCCTCCACGGGCATGGCGTTGTATATGCTGGCCCGCATGCCGCCCACCAGCCGGTGGCCCTTCAGGCTCACCAGACCGGCCTTAGTGGCGGCCTTGACGAAATCGGCGTCGGTGTCCTCGTTTCCCGTGCGGAAGGTCACGTTCATGCGGCTGCGGCTGCCCTTGTCCGCCGTGCCGTGGAACAGGCGGCTCTCGTCCAGGAAATCGTAGAGCATCTTCGCCTTTTCGATATTGATTTTTTCGATGGCGCTGACGCCGCCCTGCTCCTGGAGCCACTTAAGGCACAGCCCGGCCATGTATATGGCGTAGGTGGGCGGGGTGTTGAGCATGGATCCGGCGTCGGCCTGCTGGAGATAATTGATGGCCTTGGGGGTGATGGGCATGGCCCGGCCCAAGAGATCCTCCCGCACGATCACCAGCGTCACGCCCGCGGGACCGATGTTTTTCTGGGCACCGGCGAAGATCAGGCCGAAATCGTTTACGTCGTACACCTCGGAGAGGATGTTGCTGGACATATCCGCCACCAGGGGCGCCTTGCCCTTGGGCAGGCGGGAATACCGGGTGCCGAATATGGTGTTGTTGGTGGTGATGTAGCAGTAGTCCGCGCCGTCGTCCAGATCCGCGTCGTTCCACTCGGGGATGTGGGCGTAGTTGTCCTCCCGGGAGGAGGCCACGGTGCGCACCTCGCCGTATTTTTTGGCCTCCACCAGGGCCCCGTGGGCGAAGTTGCCGCTGTCCAGATAGTCCGCCCTGCCGGACACGGTCATCAGGTTCATGGGCACCGCGGCGAACTGCAGCGTGGCCCCGCCCTGCAAAAAGAGCACCTTGTAGTTTTCCGGCACCTTCATCAGATCCCGGACCCTGGCCTCTGCGTCGTTAAATATCTCCTGGTAGGCCTTGCCCCTGTGGGTCATCTCCATCACGGACATGCCGCTGTCCCGCCAGCACAGCATTTCGGAGGCCGCAGTTCGGAGCGCCTCCTCGGGCATAGTAGCCGGACCGGCCGCGAAATTGTATACTCTATCCATTTAGCACTCCTCCTAATGCAGTTTTTGAATATTGCTTTGAATTATACGCCCTTTTTTGCATGCTTTCAATAGATATTATGCAAATTTTAGGGAAAGTACGGGCCCCGCATGTGGAAAACGAAGGAATACGATTCTTTTCGTGCCGAATATATGAGTAATCTTATGCATACCGCATCATTTCCTTCATTCCGCCCCCGCTCGACAGGCTTCCCCCGTAGCCATAAATTTGATTGAAATCAATGCGTTCTTTGCATTAGCGGGGTATAATTTAGAGAAAAGAGTCGCCGGATATCCGGCGCGCAGGGGCCGCGGTGCGGCCCAGAGAGGGTGATACCATGCTGGAGCTGAAACAAGTATCCTTCGAAGTGGCGGACGAGGGCCATGACAAGGAGATCATACACGACGTAAGCCTCACCGTGCCCCAGGGGCGGCTGATCGTGATCACGGGGCCCAACGGCGGGGGCAAGAGCACCCTGGCCCGGCTGATCGCGGGCATCGAGAGGCCCACCTCGGGGCGGATATATTTTCACGGCCAGGACATAACCGACATGGGCATAACGGAGCGGGCGAAGATGGGCATAGGCTTCGCCTTCCAGCAGCCCGTGCGCTTTAAGGGCATACAGGTGCGGGATCTGCTGCAGCTGGCGGCGGGCAAAAACGTGTCCGTGGCGGAGTCCTGCAAATTCCTGTCCTCCGTGGGACTGTGCGCCCGGGACTACATCGACCGGGAGGTCAATGCCAGCCTGTCCGGCGGGGAGCTCAAGCGCATCGAGATCGCCACGGTGCTGGCCCGGGGCACGGCGCTGTCCGTGTTTGACGAGCCGGAGGCGGGCATCGACCTGTGGAGCTTCCAGAACCTGATCGACGTGTTCCAGGGCATGAGGCGGCACATCGAAAACAGCTCCATACTGATCATTTCCCACCAGGAGCGCATATTGAATATTGCCGACGAGATCGTGGTGCTGAGGGACGGCCGCCTGGAGGCCCAGGGCCCCAGGGAGGACATACTGCCCCGGCTCATCGGCACCAGCGCGGCGGTGCAGAGCTGCCGTCAGATTTCATAAGAGGAGAGACGAATATGGAAAAGCTGGACAGCATCCAGATGCGGCTTCTGGAGGAGGTGGCCGACCTGCACGAGGTGCCGGAGGGGGCCTACAACATCCGCTCCAACAGCCAGGCCGCCGGGCGCAGGACCACCGCCAATATAGACATCGTATCCAAGACGGACGTGAGCGGGCTGGACATCACCATCAAGCCCTTCACTCAAAACGAGAGCCTCCACATCCCCGTGGTGGTCACCGAGAGCGGCCTCAAGGAGACCGTGTACAACGATTTTCACATCGGCGAGGGGGCGGACGTGACCATCGTGGCCGGCTGCGGCATAGACAACTGCGGCAACCAGGACTCCCAGCACGACGGCATACACCGCTTCTACGTGGGCAAAAACGCCCGGGTGCGCTACGTGGAAAAGCACTACGGCTCGGGAAGCGGCGCGGGCAAGCGGATCCTCAACCCCGGCACCGAGGTATATATGGAAGAGGGCAGCACCATGGAAATGGAAATGGTGCAGATCAAGGGCGTGGACGACACCAGCCGCACCACCGTCGCCAAGCTGGCCGCCGGGGCCCGCCTGGTGGTGCGGGAGCGGCTCATGACCCACGGCGCCCAGCGGGCCGTCAGCGGCTACGACGTGTCCCTGGACGGGGAAGGGGCCAGCGCCGACGTGGTGTCCCGCTCCGTGGCCCGGGACGATTCCTTCCAGCGCTTTGAAGCCAAGATCGTGGGCAACGCCGCCTGCAGCGGCCATACCGAGTGCGACTCCATCATCATGGACCAGGGCCGCATACTGGCCGTGCCCGCCCTGGAGGCCAACAGCGTGGACGCCGCCCTGGTCCACGAGGCCGCCATCGGCAAGATCGCCGGCGACCAGATCATCAAGCTCATGACCCTGGGCCTCACCGAGCAGGAGGCCGAGGAGCAGATCATCAATGGGTTCTTGAAATAGGGGAGAAGGGGAGACGCTGAAGGCTGCGCGGCCCTCCATTCGCCCACCGGGCGGCGGCTGCGTGCGCCCCTCAGACTCCTCGCCAAAGGCGCTGTTGCAGAAGCAAAAACTGCAGCAGCGCTTATTCTATTGGAAAATATCTGGCGGGGCATGTGTATGAACGCGGCGCCATAGTCCGTTTTGAAATAACGGTTCCGTTTTTCTTCCAGTATCGCTTTCTTTTTCTCGCAGCTTTCCCATCGCTCCAGCAATGCCCGCCGTTCATCCCGCTGTCGGATCTGACATCCTTGCGGAACTACAATATACTCTCCTTGTTGTCCGTTTTTCATCGCAGATTCAATTTGTCAACAGATCAGGGCATTCCGCCACTACTTTCGCAGCACGAAATGCCCTGATCCCTTTGGGGATGCATATGCAACAGCCCTTTTTTCTGTATGCAGTTTTTTGTTGCGGCTTACGGAGTGCCGTTATTGAACTTGAGCATTGACTTTCAAAGAAATATCATGTATAATATCTTTGCGAGTCTGCGAAAGGAGCGTACACCAGTGATCAACAGAGTGGTTATCGCTGATTAACTGAATAAAGGCGCAGAGCATGATGGAGGGGTATACCCCTCTGGTTCAGCGCGCCGTTTTGAGTAACTTTCGGATAGTGGGAACCGCAGGACGCAGCCACGACGGGAGCTGCTTCGCTGCGGTATTATTATGCCTTTTTTCACGCTTCGGGACAAGAGAAGCCTGCAAAAGCCGTGATTGAAAAGTGAAACAGGAGGAAAACGCAATGATACATCTGGAGAAGGTAACGTATGAAAACGCGCTGGCGGTCTGCGAGCTGTCGATATTCGAATCGCAGTACCCCTTTGTTGCCGACAACGAGGAGAGCCTGGTGGAAGCATATCTTGCCGTCACCTCGGAAGCATCCTACGCGTATCCCTTTGCCATCTATGACGACGATACGCTGGTGGGCTTTCTGATGCTGGGATATAACGAGGCCGCGCTGGAAGGCCCCGACGCGCCCGCGTCCCTGAGACACAACTACAGCCTCTGGCGTCTGATGATCGACAAGCGCTATCAGAAGCAAGGCTTTGGCCGGGAGGCCGTGCGCCTCGCGCTGGAATTCGTCCGGACCTGGCCCCACGGGAAGGCGGAAGCCTGCGTCACCTCCTATAACCCCGAAAACGAGGTGGCCAAGAAGCTGTACGCTTCCTTCGGGTTCGTGGAAAACGGTGAAATGGACGACGATGAGATCGTCGCCGTTCTGAAGCTGTAACGCGTCGGCAAATCGCAAATGTATGGAGGCAATGCAATATGGAACAGATCATCAGACTGGAACCGATCAACGATACGAATCGCGAGGCTGTGCTCGCCCTCACCGTGCGGGAGGATCAGCCCTTCGTCGCCCCGAACGATTATTCATTAAGCGAGGCAGATGAGGCCAATGCCAAGGCGCCCGGCACGGCGAGGCCATTTGCGATCTATGCGGGTGAAAAGATTGTCGGCTTCTGTATGCTCGCCTTGGACCCCGAGGATGAGAATCCCGTCGACAGGTATTGTCTCTGGCGTTTGATGATTGACAAAAACGAACAGGGCAAGGGCTACGGTCAGGCGGCACTTCATGAGGTCATCAAGTATTTCAAAGAGAACGGTGTGGACACGATCTATCTGTCGACTGCACCTGAGAATGAGGTCGGACTGCACGTGTACCACAAGGCGGGCTTCAGGGAAACGGGCGAGATAGAAGACGGAGAAGCGATTCTTGTTTTGAAACTCTAAATTCCAGTTTTCCGAGATGACCGGAGGGCACGATGAAGCAGATATCGAACAAGGAATATGAAAAGTACCAGCAGTACCTGACTGACCAGCTGCACGG
>CADAGW010000020.1 GCA_902787475.1 uncultured Eubacteriales bacterium | reverse complement strand
GAAATCCGTATATTCAAAAACTCCTTTGCTCATTGGGCTCTCTCCGGCACGATTCCGCCACTGGCGGGTGCCTCCGTTCGCCCCTCAGACTCCTCGCTTAAGGGCCAAGGCCCTTAAGAATCCCCTCCTGCCGCCCTTCGGGCGGGAACGATTATGATCTGGACGCAAAAAGAGGACTTGGGCGTATGGCCTGAGTCCTCTTTGTCATGCGATACGATTTCACATCTATATCACAGAACTTCAGGGAACGGATTGCTTCGTCACTTCGTTCCTCGCAACGACATATTTGTATGTACATATAATGTTTCTGCCATTGCGAGGAGCTCGCAGGCCGACGAAGCAATACGAAACCCCTATCAATCGTTCAGAGGTAGAATAGCATAAGAGGGCTTTGGTGAAAACCAAGGCCCTCTTGATGTATGGGAAGGTGGGTCATTTCCAGTGGGGGAGGCGGGCGGCGGCGGCGATGTCGTCGGGGGCGGAGAGGCCGATGAGCTGGCCGAGAACACGTCGTCGGGGGCGGAGAGGCCAATAATATAGCCGGGAACACGTCGTCGTGGGCGGAGAGGCCAATAATATGGCCGATGAACACGCCCTCGGGACGGAGGGGCGCAAAGCCGCTTCTTCTCTGTGTGTCAGGCGTCCCGCTGGGAGATCAGGTCCTTGACCTTCATCAGGCGGGTGAGGGCGCCGCGCTCGTTTTCGTCCAGCTTCATGGTGATGAAGCGTATGGTCTCGGTGAGATCGGGGATCATGACGTATTCCAGGGCGTTGACCCGGCGGCGGGTCTTTTCGATCTCGTCCGCCAGCATGTTGCAGGTCTTTTCGATCTCGGAGAGCCGGATCAGCTCCGGCAGCACCTTGCCCAGGCTGTCTATGGCCCCGTCCAGCTGGGCGCTGGTCTGGGCCAGGCCGTAGGAGAACACCGGGGGACTGACCCTGGTTTCGAACCGGGGCACGTTCACCGACATGATGTTTTTGCTGCCCACGTCGATCTCCACCGTGCGGGTGGGATAGAGCAGGGCCCCCTCCAGCATTTCCGGCGGCATGACGCCGGAGCACATGGCAAATTCCGCCATGGCACCGGAGAGCTGCTTTTCCACGCTCAGGCGCAGGCGCTGGTTTTCCCGCACCAGCAGCACGAACTGGCGCATCATCTCGTCCCGCTTGTCCTTGAGCAGCTTATGCCCCCGGACGGCGGTCTTGAGACGGCGCTTGAGCCGCGTCAGCTCCATGCGGGTGGGATTGACGTTCATTCGCGCCATGCGCTACGCCTCCTCCGCGGGATGGTAATACTTGTCCAGCATGGCGTCGCGGATGCGCTTGTGCTCGGACCGGGGCAGCATGCCCAGGAGCTTCCAGCCGATGTTCAGGGTCTCCTCTATGCTCCGGTTGGTCTGGTAGCCCTGGGACACGTATTCCTTCTCGAAGGCGTCCGCGAACCGGGCGTACTTTTTGTCCAGATCGGTGAGGGCCGCGTCGCCCAGTATCACCGCCAGCTCTTTGGCCTCCTTGCCCCGGCTGTAGGCCGCGAAGAGCTGGTTCATGGTGGGGGCGTGGTCCTCTCTCGTCTTGCCCGCGCCGATGCCCTTGTCCTTTAAGCGGGACAGGGAGGGCATGACGTCTATGGGGGGCTGTATGCCCTTTCTGTACAGCTCCCGGGAGAGTATGATCTGCCCCTCGGTGATGTAGCCGGTGAGGTCAGGTATGGGGTGGGTCTTGTCGTCCTCGGGCATGGTCAGAATGGGGATCTGGGTGACGGAGCCCTTTTTGCCCCGGATGCGCCCGGCCCGCTCGTACATAGTGGCCAGGTCGGTATAGAGGTATCCGGGATAGCCCCGGCGTCCGGGCACCTCCTTGCGGGCGGCGGACACCTCCCGCAGGGCCTCGGCGTAGTTGGTGATGTCTGTGAGGATCACCAGCACGTGCATGTCCTTTTCAAAGGCCAGGTATTCCGCGGCGGTCAGGGCCATGCGGGGGGTGGCGATGCGCTCGATGGCCGGGTCGTTGGCCAGGTTCATGAACAGCACCGTCCGGTCGATGGCGCCGGTGCGGCGGAAGTCGTTGATGAAGAAATCCGCTTCCTCGAAGGTGATGCCTATGGCGCCGAACACCACGGCGAAGTTGGCGTCGTCGGCCAGCACCCGGGCCTGGCGGGCGATCTGGGCCGCCAGCTGGGCGTGGGGCAGGCCGCTGCCGGAGAACACGGGCAGCTTCTGGCCGCGCACCAGGGTGTTCAGGCCGTCTATGGCGGATATGCCGGTCTGTATGAACTCGTCGGGATAGTCCCGGGCCGCCGGGTTGATGGGCGAGCCGTTCATGTCCAGCCGCATCTCGGGGATGATCTCCGGGCCGTTATCCCGGGGACGGCCCAGGCCGTCGAACACCCGGCCCAGCATGTCCATGGACACGTTGAGCTCGATGCTGCGGCCCAGGAAGCGGGCCTTGGCGGTGTCGATCTTCAGGCCCTGGCTGCTCTCAAACAGCTGCAGCATGGCCCTGTCGCCCTCTACCTCCAGCACCCGGCCCATGCGCTTTTCGCCGTTGGCCTGCTCGATCTCCACCAGCTCGGAGTATTTGACGCCGCTGACCCCTTCCACCAGCATCAGCGGGCCCACCACCTCGCGGATGGTCTTGTATTCCTTAAGCAATGTCGTCGCCTCCCTCGGTGAGCCGGGAGAGCTGGTCGTTCATTTCGCTCTCGATGGCGTCGAAGTCCTTGAGGGATTCCTCCCCGATGAGCTTGGCCCGGCCGATCTTTTCCCGCACGGGCAGGCCGATCACGTCGGACAGATTGGCCCCGTTGTCCAGGGCGGCCTGGCCCTTTTCCCGGAAGGAGAGGATCAGGCGGAGCATGCGGTACTGCTTGGCCAGAGAGGTATAGGTGTCGATGTCGTCGAAGGCGTTCTGGTGGAGGTAGTCCTCGCGGAGGGATCGGGCCACCTCAAGGGTCAGCCTGTCCTTCCAGCCCAGGGCGTCCACGCCCACCAGGCGGACGATCTCGTTGAGCTCTTCCTCCTCCTGGAGGATGCTCATGGCCTCCACCCGCAGCTCGTTCCAGTCGGGGGCCACCTCGTCTGCGTACCATTTTTCCAGCCGGTCGGTATACAGGGAATAGCTCTGCAGCCAGTCGATGGCCGGGAAGTGCCGCCGGTAGGCAAGGCTGGCGGACAGGCCCCAGAACACCTTGACGATGCGCAGGGTGCTCTGGCTGACGGGCTCGGATATGTCGCCGCCGGGAGGGGACACTGCGCCTATGGCGGACACCGCGCCGGTGCGGCCCTCGCCGCCCAGGCACTGGACCCAGCCGGCCCGCTCGTAGAACTCGGCGATGCGGCTGGCAAGGTACGCCGGATAGCCCTCGTCGCCGGGCATTTCTTCCAGGCGTCCGCTCATTTCCCGCAGGGCCTCGGCCCACCGGGAGGTGGAGTCGGCCATGATGGCCACCTTGTAGCCCATGTCGCGGAAGTACTCGGCGATGGTGATGCCGGTGTATATGCTGGCTTCCCGGGCGGCCACGGGCATGTCGGAGGTGTTGGCGATGAGCACCGTGCGCTTCATCAGCGTCTCGCCGGTGCGGGGATCGTGCAGCTCCGGGAACTCGTTGAGCACGTCGGTCATTTCGTTGCCCCGCTCGCCGCAGCCCACGTAGACGATGATGTCCGCGTCGGCCCACTTGGCCAGCTGGTGCTGCACCACGGTCTTGCCGCTGCCGAAGGGGCCGGGCACCGCGGCCACGCCGCCCTTGGCGATGGGGAAGAAGGTGTCGATGACCCGCTGGCCCGTGACCATGGGCTGGGTGGGGGCCATCTTTTCCACGTAGGGGCGGCCCTTACGCACCGGCCAGTGCTGGGCCATGGGCAGGCGCACCGTCTTGCCCGCGTCGGTCTCGATGGTGCAGATGGGCTCCACCACCGTGAACTCGCCCTCGGATATGTCCTTGATGACGCCGCTTATGCCGGTGGGCGGCACCATGACCCGGTGCTCCACCACGGCGGATTCCTGCACCGCGCCCAGGATGCTGCCGCCGGTGACCCGGTCGCCGACCTTGGCGGTGGGCTTAAAGTACCACTTCTTCTGGTGATCCAGGCTGTCCACCTGGACGCCCCGGGTGATGCGGTCGCCGGCCTGGGCCATGATCTTGGTCAGGGGCCTCTGGATGCCGTCGAATATGGACTCGATGAGGCCGGGGCCCAACTCCACGCTCAGGGGCTCGCCCGTGGACACCACCGGCTCCCCCGGGCCCAGGCCCGCGGTTTCTTCGTATACCTGAATGGATGCGCGGTCTCCGCGCAGCTCTATGATCTCGCCGATCAGTCCCTTGTCGGACACGCGAACCACGTCGTACATGGTGCTGTCTCCCATGCCCTCGGCCACGATCAGGGGACCTGCGACCTTAACTATCGTTCCCTGGCCCATCGGCTACTCTTCCTCCTTGAACAGTATATCCGCGCCCACCGCTTTTTCCACATTGGCACGGACGTTGGCCATGCCCAGCCCCGTGGACCCGGACGCGCCGGGTATGGGAATGATGGCCGGCACCGGGTCGGTGCTGTAGCGGGAGATGGCCTCGGGAATGAGCCGGGCCATGTCCTCTGTGATCAGTATCACCGCGCAGCCCGATTTGGCCGCGTCAAACAGCGCCCTCTGGGCTGATTCCTTGGTGTCCGCCGCGTATACTCGCACGCCCAGGGCCATAAACGCCATCACGGACTCCTTGGGCCCTATGGCGGCCATCGTCTTACCGGACATACGCTTCACGCAGCCTTTCCGTCAGCGCCTCCTGCCCCACGCCCGCCGACCGGGCGGTGAGGATGAGCCGTATGGCCATGCTCTCCCGCTCCCGGGCCACCAGGTAGCCGATCAGGGGCAGCACGCTGCCCACGTCGTGGCGGTGGGACCGCAAAAGGCGCGTCTTATAGTCGTCCACTTCCTTTTCCACCCGGAAAAGGGAGATGGGATCCTGATAGAGGGACTTGACGCCCCGCTCCCAGGAGCGGCCCCTGGCCGCCTTGCGGATGTACGCGGGGTCGCTGAGGCAGGCGTTTAACTCCTTCACCGTCACCTGGCCGCCGGGCACGTAGAGCCGCTGAGCCCTTTCGGCGCTCCAGCCTATGGAGCGGGAGCGAAGGACGATGAGCAGATTGACAAGATCCGCCTCGGATGAGAAGTATTCCCGGGCCTCGGGGCACCTTTGCCGGTCAAGCACGTCATGTATGTGCCCGTAGACCGCCCTGTCGATGAGGGCGTCGGTCATGAGGGGATCAAAGGAGGCGGCGTTCATTTTGTCCGCTTCCTCCGCGGCCTGGCGCAGGAAGGGCGGCAGAGCCTTGTAGTTCGCCTCCGCCACGGCGTGGCGCAGGGCATCGGGGCTCACCGTGCCGCAGGGAGAGAGGGCCGTGCCCTGAAGGCCCAGGGAGCGGGCCTTTAAGAGGGTCTTGAGGTTCAGTCCGTCGTAGCGGTAGAGAAAGCAGTCGGTGACGGCCGGCAGGGGAGAAAGGGCGCGCACCTGGGCGCAGGCCTTCTTGACGCTCTCCTCGGCGGCCTCCTCGGCCATCTGCCGGGTCTCCGCCGGAAAGCCCATGTCGGAGAGGAGCTTTAAGGTCTCCTCCATGCTCCCCGCCGCGGCCAGCCGCTCCATGGCGCTCTGGCCCATGACGCCGGAGCCTATGGCGCTGACCCTCGCCGCCGCGTAGGCGATGCTATTTTGAGGCAAGGCACGTCACCTCACTCAAACAGCGCCCGGGCGGCGTCCGCTTCCAGAGCGTCCCTCATCTGCCGCACCACGGCGTCGTAGGCGCAGTTGATCTCCACGCCGTCCTTTTCCAGTATGAACCCGCCGGGGATGTGCCGCCGCTCGTCGGAGAGGGTCACGTGGGCCCCGCGGAGCTTGGCGTTCACCCGGGCCAAAAAGGCTTCGTCAAAGAGGTGGGCGTCGGACTGGCGCACCAGGATCCGGCACTCCCCCTCCGCGGCCTCCAGAAGCAGGCCCTCCAGGTAGTCCCTCGCCCTGTCGTCGGGCAGAAGAGCCATGCCCCGGACCACGGTGTCGAAGGTCTCGTCCAGCACCTGCCGCTTCATGGCCAGGTCCAGCTTTTTCTCGTCCAGCTGGGCCATGCGCAGCATGTTGGATCTCTCCGCCTCGCCCTCGGCCTTGGCCCGCTTGAGGATGCGGAGCCGCTCCTCCTCGATGCGCCGGTCGCTGTCCCGCTCGATGGCCTGGCCCCTTTCGTTGGCTTCGGAAAGAGTTTTGGCCGCGTCCTGGCGGGCGTCGGAGACGATCCGCTCGCAAATGGTCTGTACGTTCATAGGCTTACACCACGGTGAACCACACCAGAAGCACGCTCACCAGCAGCGCGAACACGGCGTAGGTCTCCACCATAACGGTCATCAGTATGGCGCGTCCGCTGGAATCGGGCTGGGTGGCCAGCATGTTGATGCCGCTGCAGGCCACGCGGCCCTGGTAAATGGCGGAAGCAAGGCCGCCGAAGGCGATGGGCAGACAGCCCAGGAACAGCTGGATGCCCTGGGCGGCGGTGAGGGCCGCCAGACCCGCGGAGCCCAGCAGGTCGATCTTGATGACCACCAGCACGGCAACCAGGAAGCCGTAGATGCCCTGGGTGCCGGGCAGCACCTGCAGCACCAGGCACTTGCCGGCCAGGTCCGGATTCTCACTGACCAGGCCCGCGGAGGCCTCGCCAGCCATGCCTACGCCCTTGGCGGAGCCTACGCCCGCCAATACCGCGGCCAACACGGCGCCCAGCAGCGCCAGCATCTGTCCCACGCTAAATCCATCCATTGTCATACTCTCCTTTATATGATTCTATGGGGTTCTCGTTCAGTCCGCGTCGTACATGGGGTCTATGTCCACGTAGCGGGTGTTGTATTTGAGGGGGGAGAAGGGCACGCCGCCCTGCTCGTAGAAGTGGCCGAAGAACTCGATGTACTGAAGGCGGCAGGCGTTGACGTAGGCGCCCAGGGCGTTGATGACCAGGTTGAAGCTGTGCCCGGCGATCATGATGAGTATGCCGATGATCATGCCGGGGATGCTGCCCATGACGATGCCGGCCAGCAGGTTAAACACCATACCGATGACTCCGGTGGCAAGGCCCATGCCGAACAGGCGCATGTAGGACAGTATGTCGCCTAAGTAGCTGGTCACGTCGTACAGCTTGCCCGCGCCGCCCATGAGGCGGGCGAAGGGGTTCTTCTTGGCCCGTCCGCCGAAGAGGAGCACGCCCGCCGCTCCGGCGATGGCCATCCATTTGCCCACCTGGGTATAGCCCAGGGCCAGCACGGCCACGCCGATGAGCATCAAAAACCAGGTGCCCTGGTCCCACACCGCGTCCCACACCCTGCCCCGGCGGATGTTCATGTAGGCCGCGCAGCCCACGCCGGTCAGCACGTGTATAAGCCCGATCACCGCGCACAATAGCATCATGCTCACCGGGTTGTCCAGGGGGGAGAAGAGGATGGGGTGCCAGGTCTCGCCGAACCAGCCGCCGAACAGCGCGCCCCAGAAGGTGGTGGCCGCGCCGCCCCAGAAGATGATCCGGGTCATTTGGCCCATGGTGCCCCGGGGCTTGGCCTTGATGAGGTAGAACATGGACAGGATCATCATGATGATGCCGTAGCCCGCGTCGGAGACCATGAAGCCGAACAAAAGCGCGAAGAAGGGCGCCATGATGGCCGTGGGGTCGAAGGAGCGGGGGTCCGGCAGGGCGAACATGTCTATGACCGCCTCAAAGGGCTGGGCCAGCTTGTTGTTGACCAGCAGGGTCGGGGGCTTTTCATCCTCCGCGCAGTCCCGGAATTCTACACAGGCGTCCCGGCCGCCCTGAAGCACCGCCTTTTCCACGTCGCCGCACCGGGAAGCGGGCACCCAGGCCTCCATCACGAAAGCGGAGCGGGTGGACGCCATGCGGGCGGCAGCCTGCTGCCGGTCACATTCCAGGGACAGCGTATCCCGAAGGAGCCGGAGGGAGGCAATGTCTCCGCCCATGTCCTCCATTTCCTTGTTGACCTTGTCCCGGCGGGCCTGGCAGGCGGAAAGAGATGCCCGGATTGCCGCTTTCTCCGCCTCGGGAGTGTCCGAAAAGTCGTCCATCTGGACTCTCTCAAGGCCTGAATCCCGGGCCATGGACTCCGCCTCGTCCCACACGCTCAGGTGGGCGGCCAGGGCGGCGTAGGATCTGCCCTCGTAGAGGGGCATTTCCTCGATCTCCACCCGGGGGGTAAGGCGGGCGGTCGTCTCCCGCAAAAGGGCCGTCTTTTGGGGCTGGCCGGTCAGAAGCAGAAAGCGGACGGGGCCCTTGGCCCTGAGGGCGGAAAAGGGCACGCCCAGGCCCTTCCAGGGCAGGACGCGGGCAAGGGACGCCTGAAGGCGGAGCTCGTCGCTTCGGGTCTCGCCCAGCGTCCGTTCCAGCTCCTCAAGGCGGGCCACCCTTTCAAGGGACTCCCCCTCCCCCGCCTGGGCCGCGGCGATGGCGCCGCTGTCGGCTACGGGGCGCTGGTCGAACAGGCCCCTTTTCACCGGGTCGAAGGGGGTCAGCTTTTTGACCGCCCACTCCACCCGGCCCAGCTTCTCCTGAAGCTCCGAGAGCTTTTCAGCCTCCTGCCGGGGGTCCTCCTCGGCGGTGCGCAGGATCTGGACGCAGCCCAGCCGCTGCAGTTTTTTGAGGATGCGGCCCTTGTCGGCGTTCATGCCCACCAGGGTCATCCGTTTCATCTCAGCGATCGCCATGGCCAACGATCCTTTCCACCAGAGCGGCGGCGGTCTTGGGGATGCGCCGCTGGGCCAGCTGGCGCATCAGCTCCCGCTGGGCGCTCTTTTCCACGGAGAGCTGATGGATCTCGTCCCGGGCGCAGACCCGGGCCTCCTCCACCAGGCGGGAGGCGGCGTCCCGGGCGGCGCGCTGGCTCTGTCGGGCGGAAATGGCGCAGGCCTCCTCCACCGACTTCACCATGCCGCGGGCCTCCTCGGCGGCGTTCATGCGGATCTGTTCCGCCTGCCGCTCGGCCTGGCTGATCTCGTTTAGCAGTTCCTTCAAATGATGACCTCCTTTGAGGCGCGGGGTTCGCGGGAGCCATCCCGCAATATGGGGATAGGGCCCGTGCCGCGTCTGGACGGCCCGGGCCGCAGGGGATGATGCAGTTTACTTGGTGCCGAAGAGACGGTCGCCGGCGTCGCCCAGGCCGGGCACGATGTAGCAGTGGTCGTTCAGCTTTTCATCGATGGCGGCGATGTAGAGGTCCACGTCGGGATGGGCGGCCTGCAGGGCGGCGATGCCCTCGGGCGCGCCGATCAGGCACATCATGCGGATGGAGGTGCAGCCCCGATCCTTCAGGAACTGTATGGCCGCGTTGGCGGAGCCGCCGGTGGCCAGCATGGGATCCACCACGATGAGCAGACGCTCCTGGGCGTCGGCGGGGAGCTTGCAGTAATATTCCACGGGCTTTAAGGTCTGGGGATCCCGATACAGGCCGATGTGGCCCACCTTGGCGGCGGGGATCAGGCTCATGATGCCGTCCACCATGCCAAGGCCCGCCCGGAGGATGGGCACCAGACCCAGCTTGCGGCCAGCCAGCACCTTGGTGTGGCACTTGCAGATCGGGGTCTCGATCTCCACGTCCTTGAGCGGCAGGTCCCTAGTGATCTCGTAGCCCATCAGCATGGCGATCTCGTTGAGAAGCTCTCTGAATTCCTTGGCTCCGGTGTCCTTCTGGCGCATCAGGGACAGCTTGTGCTGAATCAGCGGATGATCGATCACGTGTACAGTGCTCATTGGTATTCTCCCCCATCTCTTCAATTTACCAGGGTCTTACCCGTATATCATATCACGAATTGAGCCTGACGACAATAGCCAAAGGCGTTATTTTTGACCAATCTTTTGTCGATATCCACATTCCGCCCGTCTCAGTGGATGGGAAGATGGCCCATGGCCATGCGGGCCAGATCGTGTATCTTCGTCTTTTCAAGGCCGAATAGGGTGGTCTCCACCGTGCCGGAGACGGGATTTGACCATTCCGGCCCGATCTTTGATCCCATCATGCCCAGTACCGAGCCCACCGTGGCCCCGTTGCAGTCGGTGTCAAAGCCGGCCTGAACGGCCATGCAGACGCTCCTCGTATAGTCTCCCCCGCCGTACAGAAGGCATGCGGCGACGATCATGGCGTTGGATATGGTGTGGCACCAGTCGTGGGAGTTCTTCTCGTCGAAGCGGGCGAATATACGGGCGAAGGCTTCCTGCTGGGACACGCCGTCCCGGCGCCAGGAGAGGACCTCAGAGAGCGCCTCGCAGAGGCGGCTGGTCTCGGGGATCTCCCCCATGCCGGCCCGTATGCAGGCTTCGATGTCCGTGCACACCGCGGCGGCGGCGATCATGGCGGCGGCCCACATTTCGCCGTAGATTCCGTTTTTCACGTGGGAGATGCGGGCGTCCCGCCAGGCCATGTCCGCCGCGGCTTCGGGGTCGCCGGGGTTGATGTAGCCGAAGTAGTCGCCCCGGATCTGGGCCCCGATCCATTCCCGGTAGGGGTTTTTGCAGACGGCGCTCTCCGGCGGGAAGTACCCCTCCACGAAGTTGCGGAAGGCCACCCGCTCGGCGGTGCAGTAGGCCCGCATGGGCTGGGTGTCCAGCCACACCCGGGCCACGTTTTCGGATGTGAAGTCCCTCCCGTACTGTCCGATCAGCTTATAGCAGGCCATCACCGTGTAGTTGGTGTCGTCGTCGTGGGGCATATAGCCCTGAAGGTGATTGACGAAACAGCCGCCGTCGCCTTCAAGATAGCGGGTCAGGGGGAAGTTTCCGGTTTTTTCGCCCTGCTTGTGTATGTCCGCCCGCATCCAGCCCTCCACGGGCTTGCCCAGGAGGCACCCGCACACCCGGCCCAGCCAGGCGTTCTCGATCCGCTTTTCCATGCCCTCCCTCTGGGCTTTGGGAAGGCGCGGCCTGTCCGCCGGGCGGAGGGCCCGGATGGCTTCTATGCCGTCCGGCTCCCGGTAGGGGTAGTCGGCCCTGACCTGCATTTTGCGGATCAGGGAATGGAGCTCCGCGGCCATGTTCTCCCGCTCCTCGCACACGGGCATGGCCCCTATGGCGTCAAAGAGGGGCTTAAGGGTCTCCACCGGCAGGCCCTCTTCCAGGCACTGACGGTATTCCACGTCCAATTGGCCCCCGTACACCTCCCAGAGGTGCATGAGATCGTACCGTTTCATGAACAAGGCATCTCCTTTCGCCGCTTATCTGTCTTCCGCCCGGGGCGGCTGCTCTTTCTGCTCTTTCCGGACCCGGCCCAATCCGGTGGCGCACAGGCACAGAAGGCTTCGCTTGCCCTCCGCGTCAAAGCGGGGGCCGTTTCGCTTTTCAAAGGCGTCTATGCTGTCAAGGCCCAGCGCCGCCCGGGCCGCCGGGTCATACCACGTGTCCTCAGAGGCCGAGGTCTCCGTAAGGCAGTCGGTCTCGCCGCCCAGGGTGCAGTACACGGCCATGCGGTCTTCCCGGGGCAGGGCGCAGACGCGGCCCTCCCGGCACCGGTCCCGGTCCACATGGGTGTCTATACAGTCCTTGACCCAGGCGGCTTCCCGGAAATCCCCGGAGGCGTGGGAGGCCCGGTAGTGTTCGTTCCATTCCCGGGCGGAGGTCACATAGTCCTCCCCCAGATACACTGCCGCCGCCAGGAGATTCTGGGCGGCGCTGCCCAGTTGGAGCAAAAGGATCCAGGAGCCCCTGTCGCCGCTGACGGCCAGGCCCTTTTCCGAGATCACGTATTCCGGCGCGTAGGGCCGCTCTTTCCACAGTATGGAGATTTGGTCTGCGTCCTCCCGGACGATCATGTCCTGCCGCAGCTCCCGTTTGAGGATGTCCAGAGCCTCCTGGCGTTCCGATCGTTCGATCTCACTGGCGTAGAGGATCTCTGGGATCCGGCCCCGGCCCTGGTCCCCCATGACCCGCGCCTCCGCAAGGCGCAGGGGCGGCTTTCCGGGGCCTTCAAGCCAGCACTCACTGCCCGCGTCCGTGATGGTGTATTCTGTCCTTTGCCAGGGGCGGAGAAGGCGTATCAGATCGTCGCCCCGCCAGAAGCGGAAGTCTTTCTTCTTCCAGCCCTGCTTCAAGGCGTTGTCCCTGGCCGCGGCGGAAAAGCCCGCGGAGAGGAGATTCGCGCCGGGGCGCAGGGAGGCCATGTGGTCACGAAGGTCCCGGAAGGTGACGCAGCCGTCCCCGTCCAGCAGGTGGAACGGGAAGGGATAGTATATCTCCGCGGCGTGGGTCCTGCCGCAGGACACATAGTGAAGGTAGTAGGTGCCGAAAAGGTACCGTATGGAATCGAACTCGTCACAGGGCCCGCCGGAGGTATACTTGCTTTCCGCCTGGCCGAAAAAGAGCAGCCGGTCGTCCTCGTCCCCGGTGTATATGCCGGGATCGGTGTGGGCGAAGGAGGCGTTTTCGGTGGTGCGGAGCCGTTTGAGCTCGGAGGCGGCTTCCTCGCCGGAAAAGCTGGGCTTGGGTCCGGGGCCGGCAAAGGTGCCCTGGGGCGGGGCCATGTGCTGGGCGTGGACCTCCAGAAGGGTGTGGGAAAAGGGCCTGATGCGGCGCATGTCCTCATTGGTGACGCGGCCGGAGGCAAGGAGGCGGTCGTAGTCCGCCCGGAGTATGGAATAGGCCTGGGTGCGGGAAGAGGCGTATTCCATCCACTCCTCGGTGAGGGCGAACAGGGTGCCCCCCTCCAGGGCAAAGCGGCCCAGGCGGAAGCTGGTTATGATGCTGTCCGGGGCCATGCCGGGCTCGGCGGACAGCTTTGCGTCCGGGGTGAAATCGGAAAGCGTGTATGTGCGCCTTGACTGGGCGGATTCAGTGTTCGTCGGTTTCACCATATTGGGCTCCATCCGCTCATTCCGCTGGGGCCGGGGCGGCAGAAGATACCACACCCCGTAGGTGGCCGCGTCGTCGGCGGAGCCGGGGTATTCCTCGAAGCGGAAGGCGTGCTCCTCGCCGGTGGACAGGTCCCGGACGCCCCTGTCGGTGAGGCGGGCCATCAGG
>CADAGW010000019.1 GCA_902787475.1 uncultured Eubacteriales bacterium | reverse complement strand
GGGAGACGGGGGGACGGATTGCTTCGTCGGCCTAAAGGCCTCCTCGCAATGACACAGTGCGGTGATCAATCTCCATTTCTGCCTCATATAGAAACGGTGGAATATATCAGCAGATGTCATTGCGAGGAGCTTGGCGACGAAGCAATCCGTTCTCCCTTCATTATTCATTATTCATCATTCAATAACCGTCTCCAAACCCCTCATTTCCCCACGCAGAAATTCGAGAATACTCCTTCGATCACCTTTTCCGTCGCTTCTTCTCCCGTGATCTCTCCCAGCGCGCTGGCGGCCTCCCACAGGTACACCGCAGCCAGATCCACGGGATCGCCCGCCTCCAGGGCGGCCATGGCGCTTTCCGCCTCGCTCATGGCCCTTTGGGCCAGCTCGATCTGCCGGGGGGAGGTGAGGATATTTTCCTGATCCGCTACCTCTGTGCGCCTGAGGATCTCCCTCGTCAGCGCCTCTACGCCCTCGCCGGTTTTCGCGGATATGGGCATGGCGCCTTGTACCCTTTCCCGCCCGGCGGGCAGGTCGCACTTGTTTTCCGCCACGATGTATCTCTCGTCCCGGCGGGCGAGCATGGCTTCGTCGGAGGGATCAAGGGGCCGGGAGCTGTCCAGCACGGCCACCACCACGTCGGCGCTTTTTTCCGCCTCCACCGCCCGCTGTATGCCCGCCATCTCCACCCTTCCTGCCTCCGTCCGCTGTCCGGCGGTGTCCAGGAGGGTAAAAAGCCGGCCCTGGGCGGCCACTTTTTCGGCCAAAACGTCCCGTGTGGTGCCCGCTTCGGGGTCCACAATGGCCCTTTCCCAGCCCAAAATGGCGTTCATCAGGGAGCTTTTGCCCACGTTGGGACTGCCGGAGAGGGCCACCTGGGCTCCTTCCCGCAGGATCCGGGCGGACCGGGGATCCGCCGACTCCCTTAACAGGCGGACGACCTCATTCAGGCCCGAGATCACCTCGTCCCGCACCACCGGCTCGTCGATCTCCTCGGGGAAATCGTCGGCGGCGGATATGTGGGAGAGCATATCGAGTATCTTCGCCCGGGCCCGCTTCATGGGGCCGTCGGTCTCCATGTGCCTTAGGGCCGACCGGGCCGCCGCCCGGGAACGGGCGGAGATCAGCTCCATCACCGCTTCCGCCTGGGACAGGCTGATGCGTCCGTTTTCAAAGGCCCGTCGGGTAAATTCCCCGGGCATGGCGCCCCTGGCGCCCAGAGACGCCACCCTCTCCATCACGCGTCTGGCGCACACCGCGCCGCCGTGGCACTGGATCTCCGCCACGTCCTCCCGGGTGTAGGATCTGGGCGCGGCCATGTAAAACCACAGGCATTCGTCGATGACCTCTCCCGCGCCGTCCCGTAGCTTCCCCACGTATACCCGCCGGGGCTCGATATGGGAGGCATTAGGAAAGCAGGCCCTGAGGATATCCGTTACCCCGGGCCCGCTGACGCGGATCACTGCCACGCCCCCCTCGCCGGAGGGGGTGGACAGGGCGTATATGGTATCAGGCATGCAGGCGCAGCGGCAGCACCATGAAGGCGTAGTCCTCGCCGTCTACAGGACCCAGTATGCAGGGCTTGGTGGAGCCGTTGAAGCTGATCTTCACTTTTTCGTCGGACACCACCCGCATCACGTCGGTGAAATACCGCACGTTGAAGCCTATGGTCATTTCCTCGCCCTCAAATTCCGTGTCCAGCTCCTCGTAGAGATCGCCGTATTCCGAATTGGAGGTGACCACCGTCTTGTCCGGGCCGATCTTCATAATGAACTGGTTCATGCGGCTCTCCCGGGCGAACAGGCCCGCCCGCTCGATGCAGGAGGCCAGCTGGTCCCGGTTCACGATGATGCTGGTGGTAAAGGAGGTGGGCATGACCCGCTTGTAGTCTATGAACTCGCCCTCCAGCATGGTGGCGTATACCACGATGTGATCGCCTATGTTCATGCGCATCTGCCGCTCGCCCAGCAGGATCTCCGCCCGGCTCTCCTCGTCGTCGGAGAGGAACTTGGACAGCTCGTTCATCAGCTTTCCCGGAATCACGCAGGAAAAATCGCTGGCGCCGTTTTCCACCTGGGAGCGGCGCACGGCCATGCGGAAGCCGTCTATGGCCACCATGAGAGCCCGCCCGCCGGAGACTTCCAGCAATTCGCCCGTGATGATCCGCTTGTTGCTCTCCTCGGGAGCCACGGCGAACACGGTCTGGGTGATCATTTCCTTTAAGAGGGGCTGGGGCATCCAGACCTGCTTCTGCACGTCCACCTGGGGGAAGCTGGGGAAGAGGCTTCCGTCGGAGCCCGCCAGGGTGGAGCGGCTGCCGTAGCACTTGAGGGTCAGGGTGTTGACGCTGTTCACATCAAAGAAGGCCGTGCCGTCGCCGGGGAGCTTGCGGACGATCTCGCAGAGGATCCGCCCGGGCAGGGCCACCACACCGCTCTCCAGCACCTCCGCGTCGGTGCGGTATATGATGGTCATCACGCCGTCGGAGCAGGCCAGCACCAGCTCGTTGTTTTCACACTGCACGAATACGCTCTCCAGTATGCTCTTGGCCGCGTGGGCCGGCATGGCGTGGGTCACCACGTTGAGAGCGTCGTTTAATTCCTTCACATTTTTCCGAAACCGCATATCCTAAACCTCCCGCCGCGTAGTGGTAGTGATGGTATACTATAAGTCGTCGTAGTATTCCATAGACCCTGTGGATTTGTGGATATCACCGTTTTTGGTATACCACACATGGCCATTCCCATTCCCAGCCCATGTGCATAACTTCCCAAAACTCCCTATCTTATCCACAACCCTGTGCATATTTCCCTTCGATAGAACCTTTTCTATTCGAATACAAGAGGGTGAGCTTTCAGGGAACGGATTGCTTCGTCACTTCGTTCCTCGCAATGACAACGGGGGTTTCTGTCATTGGCTGTCATTGTATGTCATGACATGTAGGTCATAAAGACAGATGAAGCAATCCTTACCCCAATCGATTATATAGAAGCAGGACAGAATGCTTTATACAAATCAAAATCATCCGTTCCCCGCCGAAGGCGGAAAATGGGATTCTTAAGGGCCTAAGGCCCTTAAGCGCAGGTCTGGGCGCGCGCAACGCCCAGCGTTTCCCCCGTTCTCCTACTTCACGCTGGCGCTCCGTATGGCTTCCAGGGCGTCGCGGAGTTCTTTGTCCTTTTTGGAGGAATCGGCCACGGCGCGGCAGGCGTGCAGGACCGTGGTATGGTCCCGGCCGCCGTAGAAGTCGCCGATGCGGGTGGTGGAGAGAGAGGTCATTTCCCGGGTGAGATACATGCCCACCTGCCGGGGCAGGGCGATCTCCTTATTGCGCCGGGCGGACAGCAGATCCTCCACGGATACGGAATAATACTCCGCCACCGCCAGGCGGATGCTGTCCGGCGTGGCCTTCTTGGAGCCCGCCATGTCCAGTACGCGGGAGAGGGACTCCTGGGCCATCTCAAGGGTCAGCTTCTCACCGCTTAATTCCGACATGGCCGTGACGCGGGTCAGAGCGCCCTCCAGATCCCGGATGTTGGTGTCGATCTTCTCCGCGATGTAGTAGAGGATGTTGTTGTCCACAACAAGGCCGTCGCTCTCCACCTTGGCTGATAGGATCGCCATGCGGGTCTCAAGATCGGGCTTTTGTATGTCCGCGATCAGGCCCATCTCGAAGCGGGAGCGGAGGCGCTCCTCCAGGGTGGGGATCTCCTTGGGCGGCCGGTCGGAGGAGAGGATGATCTGCTTGCCGTTGCCGTGGAGCTCGTTGAAGGTGTGGAACACCTCCTGCTGGGTGGAATCCTTGCCGGCGATGAACTGGATATCGTCGATCATCAGCACGTCCACGTTGCGCACGTTGTCCCGGAGGGCCGAGGTGTTCTTGCGGGCGATGCCTTCCACCAATTGGTTCACAAAGCTCTCCGAGGTGATGTAGCAGACCTTTTTCTCCGGGAAATGCTGTATGATGTACTGGCCTATGGCGTGCATCAGGTGGGTCTTGCCAAGGCCCACGCCGCCGTAGAGAAAGAGGGGGTTGTATGCCTGGGCCGGCTCCGTGGCCACCGCCAGGGCCGCCGCGTTGGCGAAGCGGTTGGACGGGCCCACCACGAAGGAATCAAAGGTGTATTTGGGATTGAAGGCCAGAGAGGACGGGGGCGTGTAGCGCTTGAGCCCCTCCTCGTCCACCAGATCCACATTGTAGTCCTCGCCGAACTTCAGGCGCACCGCCTGCACGATGGTGGACATGTAGCGGCTCTTGAGAAGTCCCAGTATGAATTTTTCCTTGACCAAAAGGATCAGGGTCTTCTCCTGCAGCCTCGTCAGCTCCATGTCCTGAAACCAGACCTTGAAGGCGTTGGGATCCGTATTGGCCCTGAGCACGTCCATGACCTCCGCGAACCGGCGGGAGGCTTCCTCCATCGTCATGCGTATACCACTCCGAATTTCATTTGTTTGCGAAAAATTTCCACAATTTATCCACAAAGTGGGGATAAATTGATTTAACCTGTGGAAAACCTGTCGCTATTATACCCGATTTCCCGCCCGACTTCAAGAAAAATGTTCTTAATTTCCACGAAAGAGCGGTTTTCCGGCAGGCTTTTTTGGTTTTCGCCGGCTGGCGCCATACGGCTCCGCCCAAATGCCCGTTTCCTGTGGACAACTTCGGGACAGGCTGTGGACAGAGAAGAAAGCCATTTTGCCCTGTGGATAACCCAAAAAATGGGCATTTGGGCAAATTAAGATTTGGCGGATAGGGCCTGCCTGTATTGAATGTATTTGAAATTATGGGATAATCCGTTGCGAAGGGCGAAAAGGGATGATACAATAGGGCGGAAAACGAGCACTGACCCGCCTTTACGGGGCGGATATATATTAAGGAGGACTTTATCTTGCCGGATCCTCGTTATTACGACGCCCACAAGCTGGGCAACCGGGAATACCGCTCCTGCATATCCAGGGGCGAGTATCCCTATCTGCCGGCGCTGGACGAAATGCTGCCGGATCACAGCCGCTCCGACGAGGTGGATCTGGGGATACTCCAGATTCCCGCGGAAAAGATCGTGGGCACCAAGACCCGGGGCCGCTCCAATTCCTTCGCCAGAAACTTTATGCCCATCGCCCCGGACAATTCCGAGTTCGCGGGCAAGTGGGAGCATCTGTGCATAGCCCATTTACGGGAGGGCATACGGGACCCCATCAAGGCCTATGAGTATCTGGGCCGCTACTACGTGGAGGAGGGCAATAAACGGACCAGCATCCTCAAATTCTTCGACGCCGTCACCATACCCGCCCACGTGATCCGCATTTTGCCCGAGCGGAACGGGTCAAAAGAAGTGGAAATGTACTATGAGTACGTGGACTTTTTCGCCCTGTCGGGGCTGGTGGAGGTGGAGTTCACCAAGCCCGGCTCCTATAAACGGCTCCAGGAGCTGATGGGCATGGAAGAGGGCCACGTGTGGACCCAGGAGGAAAAGAGCAACTTCAAATCGGTATACTATACCTTTAAGACGCTGTATCAGGCCATGGGCGGCGGGCAGATCCGCGCCACCGTGAGCGACGCGCTGCTGGCGTATCTGACGGTGTATCCCTATAAGGATATATGTCAGAAGAGCGACCAGGAGATCAAAAAGGAGCTTCAGCAGGTGTGGGAGGACATCGCCCTGATCGAGGACGAGGACCCCATAGACGTAAAGCTGACGCCGGAGAACAAGAGCCCAAGCCTCATCGACAGGATATTGATCGGCACGGACACGGGCGAAATGCGGGTGGCCTTCGTCCACGACAGCAGTCCCGAGGCCTCCAGCTGGACCAGGGGCCACGAGAGGGGCAGGGAGTACCTTGAGCAGGTCATGGGCCGGGAGATCGAGACGAAGGCCTATTTCCACGCCCTGTCCGAGGACCCGGAAAAGGTCATCCGTCAGGCCATAGAGGACGGCAGCAGCACCATATTCACCACCTCCCCCCGGCTTTTGCCCGCGGCCCTCAAGGTGGCGGTGGAAAACCCCCAGGCCACCATATTTAACTGCTCCCTCAACCAGTCCCACCGCTATATCCGCACCTATTACGCCCGGATGTACGAGGTCAAGTTCATCATCGGCGCGGTGGCCGGGTCCATGGCCCGGGAGGACATGGTGGGATACCTGTGCGATTATCCCATATTCGGCCAGATCGCCGGCATCAACGCCTTCGCCCTGGGAGCGCAGATGGTCAATCCCCGGGCCAGGGTGTGCTTGGAGTGGTCCTCCGTGGGCGGGGTCGACGCCGCCATCAAGAGGATGACGGACAAGGGCGTAAAGCTCATTTCCTCCCAGGATATGGTACGGCAGGGCGACGAGTGGCGGATGCTGGGACTGTCGAGGGTGGAGGGCGGCCAGGTGGAAAAGATGGTCAGACCCCTCTGGCAGTGGGGCACCTATTACGAGGAGCTTCTGCGCCGGGTCAAAAACCGGTCCGCCCAGGCGGAGTACCAGCAGAGCGGCAAGGCGCTGAGCTATTACTGGGGCCTGTCCGCCGGGGTGGTGGATCTGATGTGCTCCGACCGGCTGCCCGACCCGGTCAAAAAGATGGTGGACATCCTCAAAAAGAGCATCTGCGCCGGGCTGTGCAACCCGTTCCAGGGTCCCCTCTACACCCAGAACGGCCAGACCCTCCAGAACGATCAGATCCTGACCCCGGAGCAGATCATCAATATGGACTATCTGGTGGAAAACGTGGAGGGCATCATTCCCCAATACGACACCCTGAGCGACGTGGCCAAGGCCACGGTGGATCTGGTGGGCGTGGAAAGCGTTACCAAAGAAAAACGAGGTGCATGACCATGCGGATCCTGGTGGTGTCCGACGAGGAGGCCAAGGGGCTGTACGATCACTACCGGCCGGGCAAGCTGGACGGGTATGATCTGATCCTCTCCTGCGGCGACCTGAAAAAGGAATATCTGGAATTTCTGGTGACCATGAGCAACGTGCCCCTGCTCTATGTCCACGGCAACCACGACGACAGCTTCGAGAAGCGGCCGCCGGAGGGCTGCGAGTGCATAGAGGATCAGCTGTATGTGTATAAGGGCGTGCGCATACTGGGGCTGGGCGGATCCTACCGCTACCGGCAGGGGATCCATATGTATACCGAGGCCGCCATGAGAAAGCGGATCCGGAAGCTCTGGTTCACGCTGTGGCGGCACAGGGGGTTTGACATCCTGCTGGCCCACGCCCCGGCCCGGGGGCTTGGAGACATGGACAACCTGTCCCACAGGGGCTTTCGGTGCTTTGTGAGCCTCATAGACCGGTACAAGCCCCGGTTCTTCCTCCACGGCCACGTGCACAAGAGCTATGGCTACAATATCCCCCAGGTCACCCAGCGGGGGGACACCACCATCGTAAACGCCTGCGAGTACGCGGTGATCGACATAGAACCACAGATCAAAAAGCGCTGAGGCCCCAAAGCCTCAGCGCGTTTATTGTGGGAACAGGCGTCACCACAAAAGCATCCGGTCGTTGTCCATTTCCTTTCCCGAGCGGGCGTGGAACAAGGACATGAGGTCCTGTACCGTCATGTGGGCGCGCTCCTCCCCGGACACGTCCAGCACGATCCGGCCGGAATCCATCACGATGGTCCGGCTGCCCATTTCCAGGGCCGAGCGCATGTTGTGGGTGATCATAAGGCAGGTGAGCCTGCGCGCTTCCACCACCCGCCTGGTGAGGGACAATACCTTTTCCGCCGTGGCGGGGTCGAGGGCGGCGGTGTGCTCGTCCAGCAGAAGCAGCTTGGGCTCGGCGATGGTGGCCATGAGCAGCGACGCGGCCTGCCTTTGTCCGCCGGACAGCAGGCCCATGCGGGTCTTGAGCCGGTCCTCCAGGCCCAGGTCCAATTCCTTCAAAAGGTCCCGGAAGTAGGCGCTGTCCCGCCGGTTCACCGCGAAGAAGCTCCGCCTGGCCTTCCGGGTGTAGGCAAGAGCCAGGTTTTCCTCTATGGTCATGTTGGGAGCGGTGCCCCGCATGGGATTTTGATACAGGCAGCCTATGTTGAGGGCCCGCTTATAATCCTTCTGCCGGGTGATGTCCTCCCCGTCCAGTATGATGCGGCCCTTGTCCAGCCTGAATTTGCCCAGTATGGCGTGAAAGAGGGTGGATTTGCCCGCGCCGTTTGAGCCCAGCACGGTGATGAAGTCGCCGTCCTGTACGTGGAGGCTCACGTCGTCCAAAGCCGTCTTGGCGTTGGGCGTGCCCTTCTCAAATACCTTTTTCAGGCCCACCAGCTTCATTTCTCCGCTCATGCCGCCCTCTCCTCCCGCTTTTCCGCTATGGCCCGCCTGATCCTTGGTATGGACAGCGCCACCACCACGATCACCGCCGACAAAAGCTTTACACCGTAGCTGGGCATGTCGATCTTGTAGGCCCCCTGAAGGATGAGGCGGTAGACCAGAGAGCCGGTCACCGCGGAGAGGATGCCCGCCGTCACGCCCCTCTCACCAAAGAACACCTGCCCGATGATCACCGAGGCCAGGCCCACCACCAGCATGCCGGAGCCGAAGTTCAGGTCGGCGTAGCGCTGCTGCTCGCACAGAAGCGCCCCGGAAAAGGCCACCAGGGCGTTGGCGATCATGATGCCCAGTATGCGGGCCCGGTCGGCATTTATGGAGGAGGAGCGGACCATCTCCTCGTTGTCGCCGGTGGCCCGTATGGCCATGCCCGTGCGGGTGAGGAAAAACACCGACAGCGCCGCCGCCGCCAGGGCCACGATCAGGGCGGTGACGATCAGGGCGCTCAAATTGGGGTCCAGCTGGCGGATGCCGGTCAGGCGCACCATGAAGGCCCGAAAGCTTTTATACAGGGTGTCGCTTGACACCTGGGTCTCTACCCCGGCGCTGTTGACCTGCGTGCGCTGAAGATACAGATTGGACTGGCCGCCCAACATCATAAAGTTCACCGTGTACAGCCCCGTCATGGTCAGTATGCCGGAGAGGATGGCGTTGATGCCGCCCCGGGTCTGCAAAATCCCCGTGATCAGCCCGGCCAGGGCTCCCGCCAGCAGGCCGCAGAGGAGGCCCAGCAGGGGGTGGCCGGCGATGGTCACCACGGCGCATACGCACATGCCGGCCACGAAGCTGCCGTCTATGGTCAGATCCGGTGTGTTCAGCACGCGGAAGGACACGAACACGCCCATGGCCATGGGGGCGTAGATCATGCCCTGGCTCAGGGCGGAAACGATCAGGCTCAAAGCGTTCATGCTCATCATCCATTCTCCTTTCCGGCTGGGCGCATCCGCGCCCGGCCGGAAAGATGATCCCTTTTATTCGCCAAAGTGATTGGTGCCGTCGGCCTCCACCAGCACGGTGTAGGCGGACAGAATCTCGTCGGAAATCGTCATGCCGATCCGATCCGCCGCCTGGAGGTTTACAAACCGGGCGTATTCGGACAGGGTCTCGTAGGGAATGTCCTCGGGACATTCGCCGGCGGCGATCCGGTCCACTATGGCGGCCACCTGGCGGCCCAGCTGCACGTAGTCCACGCCGATGGTGGCAAAGCCGCCGTCGGCCACCATGGAATCCGCCCCGCAGTACACGGGGATGCCGTATTCATAGGCGGTGTCGATGTAGGTGGACATGGCGGAGGCGATGGAATTGTCGTTGCCGGTGTACAGGGCGTCCACCTTGCGGGAGATCAGGGTCTCCACGGCGGTCTGAAGCTCGGACAGGTTGGCGATGGAGACCTCCTCGTAGGCGATGCCTTGCCCGTCGCAGTAGGCCTTGGCGGCGTTGATGGTGGACACGGAATTGGTCTCGGAGGAGGTGTACAAAAAGCCGATGAGCTTGTAATCCGGCTGGAAGTCGGAGATGAGGCCGACGATCTGGGCCGCGGGGATGTTGTTGGAAACGCCGGTGATAAACCCGCAGTCTTCGCCGGTCAGGCCCGCCGCCACGGGATCGGACACCGCCGCGAACACCACGGGAACGCCGCTGTCCTCAAAGACCACCTTGGCGGACTGGGCCGTGTTGGTGGCGATGGGCACCAGTATGTCCACCCCGTCCATCTTCACGTTTTCAAGGATGGTGGACAGGGCCGTCGAATCCCCCTCGGCGTTTCGGGTGATGATCTCGTACTCCGTGCCGCTGGCCTCCAGCTCCTGGATGATGGTGTCCCGGATCTGGTTTAGAGAGGTGTGGGTCAGGGTCTGCACGATGGCCACCCGCACGGGATCCGCCAGGGCGGCGCCACCCGCCAGAAGCGTCAGACACAGTACGGCGGCGAGGATACGAAGCGGCATTTTGAAATGGAACATGGTTTAGCCCTCCTTTTGATTGAATGATCTATCACAGGCCCTTGAGGATCTGATCCGCCAGGCGCGTGTGCGTTTCAAGGACCGCCGCCGAGGCCCTGAGGGCGGCGCTCTCCTCTTCGGTCATGGGAAGCTCAACGATCTTTTCGATGCCATGACGGCCGACGGCGCAGGGCACGCCGCAGTGGATGCCGCAAAGGCCGTATTCCCCTTCAAGGGCCGCGGACAGGGGGACGGTCACCCGCTGGCCCTTCAATATGGTCCGGCACAGCCGCGCCGTCACCTGACCGATGCCAAATTCCGTGGAGCCCTTTCCCTCTATGATGTCCATGCCGATGGTGTGGGTGAGCTGGAGGGCCTCTTCGGCGTCAAAGCCGGGCACGTCCTGTATCCCTCGCCCCCCCACCCGCAGGGCGGAGAAGGGGATCATGGAGGAATCGCCGTGCTCGCCCATCACGCAGGCGTCTATATCCTGCCGCTTCGCGCCGGTCTGCCGGCTGATCACCCCGATGAGCCGGGCCGTGTCCAGCAGGGTGCCCGTGCCGAAGGCTCGGGACCGGTCCATGCCCAGAAGCCGGCGCAGGCATCCGGCGATGATGTCGCAGGGATTGGTGATGCTGATGAGCAGCCCGCCCGGGGCGCCGCCCAGCTGGCCCGCCAGCTCCCGGGCCATCCGCACGGAATCGCCCAGCAGGTCCAGGCGGGTCTGCCCCGGCTCCCGGGCCTTGCCGATGGCCGCCACGGTGATGTCCGCGTCCGCGCAGTCGGCGTAGTCTCCCGCGCGGACGATCAGATCGGCGGGGGGAAAGCTCAGGGCGTCGGATATGTCCATGGCCTGGGAGCGGGCCTTTTCCGCGATCTTATCGATCAACACGATCTCATCGGCCGCCTGTTCCGCGGCCAGCGCCCGGGCCACATGGGAGCCCACGTGCCCCGCGCCCACCACGGCGATCTTCGTATGCATGGTCGATCCTCCTTTTCCATACAAAAAGTCCCAGCGATCAAACGCTGGGACAGGATATATCCTGCGGTGCCACCCGGCTTGACGTATATACGTCCGCTCTGCGCATACCAACATATGCCGGCAAGGATAACGGAGTGCCCGCTCCGTCTCGCATACACAGCCCAAAGGCCTTCTGCTCGCCCTCAAAAGCCCATTCGCCGCGTCTCCCCTGCCGCCCTTCCACCGCCGACGGCTCTCTGTAAGGCTCAAACGCGGGTACTTACGCTCTCTCACTGGTTTGCATTATTATAGCTTGGATGCGTTAATACGTCAATGCTTTATTGTGTTAAAAATATATGGCACGATTTTGACCGTCGGGGAGCGCCGGTATCCTGTATGATACCGGGTATGCCGAAAGATCGTACTTGTCAAGGGCGATTGATGGTAGTATAATCGTACCGGTTCGAGAAAATGACCAATGGGGGAAGGATATATGGATCCGCAGACGACCATGGAGGAGCGGTTCGGCAAATGCCCCTGCGCCAGGGCCAGAGCTATTATCCGGAAAATGGGCGGCGCTGATCCTTCTGTATCTGGAGGACGGGCCCATACGGTGTATCGGGCCGCTGAGGACGGAGCCCGGATGCGGGATTTATGAGGACAGGAAGGCGGGAGGAGATACAAGACCGATTGGACGAATACCCCCGCCGGGGCCCGGGGGGCTACATACCGAACCGATGACGCAAATAAAAACCCCCTTCGCCGCGGGATCGCAGCCAGGGGGGTTTTATGAGGCAAAGCGAAGGGATCAGGCCCAGACCAGCCACAGATACAGATATCCGGTCATCACGGCCACCAGGGTGTAGGGAACGCCGATGCGCATGAACTCCCCGAAGGACACCTGATAGCCCTCCCTGCGGAGCATGCCCACGGCGGTGATGTTGGCGGAGGCGCCGATGGGGGTGATGTTGCCGCCCAGGGTGGCGCCGGACAACAGGCCGAAGTAGAGAAGATAGGGCTCGATCCCCAGGGCGGCGGTCACCGCCGTCAGAACCGGCAGCATGGTGGCCACGTAGGGGATGTTGTCCACAAAGGCGGAAATGAGCACGGAGCCCCAGACCACGATGGTGTAGAGCAGGAATATGTTGTTTCCGCCGTATTTGACGATGAGGCCGGCGAAGTCGTCTATGACCCCCACGTTGGTCAGCCCGCCGATGACCACGAACAGGCCGGTGAGCAGGCCCAACGTCTCAAAGTCCAGATTTTTGACGGCGGATACGGCGCTGTCGGACCGCTTTTTCAGCATGAAGTCGATGAGTATGGTGACCAGGGCCAGGGCGCAGCAGATGATGCCGTTGATCATGGCGGGGGTATTGGGGATAAAGGAGGCCACGATCAGGGCCGCCACCATCAAAAGGAGCATCCAGGTGGGCATGTAGTCGGACACCTGGGTCCGCTCCGTGGAGGAGACCGGGGCCTTGTCCTTTCTGAAGAGGATCATCATCACCGGCACGGTGGCAAGAGCCCCCAGCTCCACGGCGAAGAATATGCCGGGCCGGCCGTGCATCCAGAAGAAGTCCATGAAGTTCATGTTGGCGAAGTCGCCCAGCATGATGGAGGTGGTATCCCCCACCAGCGTGGCCGCGCCCTGCAGATTGGAGGACACCGCGATGGAGAGGATCATGCCCACCGGGCTCATTTTCAGCTTTTTGCATATGGCCATGCCCACCGGGGCCACCATCAGCACCGTGGCCACGTTGTCGATGAAGGCCGATATGACGCCAGAGAACAGGGACATGAGGATCGTCACCCACATGACGTTTTTGGATTTGCCCAGCAGGATGTCCGCCAGCAGGTTGGGCATGCGGGATTCAATGAAGTAATACACGATGATCATGGTTCCCGAGATCATCAAAAGCACGTTCCAGTTGATGGTGGAGAGAAGCTGGGAAATCGGCAGCACCCCCGACACCAGGAACGTCGCCGCCACGCCCAGGGCGTAAAACGGCCTGTATTTGGGCTTGGCGATCATAAGGACATACATCAGAGCAAACAGCACCAAAGCAAAGATCTTCATTTCATCCCTCCGTCAACCTTGAAAAATACCAAAATCACACCTGACAGCCCCAGTCCGTCCGAAAAGGGGATATAAAAAGACTTTTGCCACAACAAAAAGCTGTGGTAAAAGTCTTGCTGCTTGGAACAAATCCCGGGGAAATTCCCGTACTGACGGAATATGTTGCGCGACTGCGCCAGCTACTCCCTGATACCGCATTGTAAATATAGCACAAACCCGACATATTGTCAAGAACCGCTTGATAAAATCCCCGCGAAGGATGGCCGTCCCGCTCAGTCTTTTCCGGTCCAAGGACGATCATGCGTAAAAAGGCGTCAGATCGTCAAGCCGCAGAAGCATCGGCGGATGTCCGCTTGCGGCGCCGGTATCGATATCGATCCAGGTCGGCGTTTGAAACATGCGGTTCGCGGCTCCATAGAAGGCCGTTGGGGTATGGCCGAGGATGGTGGTGATATCATCAAAGTATTGCTCGTCAGGCGTTGGACGGTGCCAGAGGAGGTCGTGGGCCTCGTAATCGGACAGCCGCTTATCCTTTCTGAAATGGCCAAGACCAGAATGGACGAGCAGAAAATCCCGGCCGCCCGCTGTCACTGTATCGTAAAGCGGCGCGTCCTTCAAATAGTCCAGCAGGTCGAAGAGCGCCTCCGGATCCCGTTTGCGCAGGGCTTGGAGCGCATTCAGCGTGGGTTCCGCGCCGTTTTGCATCCAGTGCATGATCAGGCTGATCTGATCCAGGTCCATCCCGTTTACCAAATCATCCGTGATCTCCTGAAACAGGAAATCGCAGGCCAGCAGCATGGCCTCGTGGTTACCGAGAATCAACTGCACGTTGGGCTGAAGCATCATCCACTCGAGCATGGCGATGCCGCCGTCGCCGTTGCGGTCGACGACATCGCCCAGCACGAACAGGAAGTCGCTGTCGCTGAAACGCGCCCTGTCCAGCAGGCGCTGGAAATCGGACAAAGGGTAGCCGTGGGGATCGGAGGTGGAGTAGATCATAGGCGGGCCTCGCTGCAGGTATTCATAAACGGGCTCCTCTTTTTCTGCTGCTGCGGAGAAAGCGGAGCCTCATGGGATGCAGGACATTTTCACTATTCTCTGTGGATCATTATACATTAGAAGCAATTCGCCGTCAAGTATTCGCTCCCCGCTTTCGTTTTTGCCGCGGGCTGCGGTCTACCGCACGTCGAAGGAGAAGATGTGGCACCCGTCGCAGCCCCAGGTCTCAAGGGGCACCAGCCGCACGGCGGCGTATGTGCCGCTCACGTCGAAGGCGCGCAGGCGCTGGTAGTTGTTATTATCGCTTGCGAGCACGTGAACGGAGCCGTCCGCCTTCACGCCCTCTACGCGGAAGGCGCGCACCATGGTCCTGGGCACATAGCCGTCCGGCCAGTTCAGCGGGCGGTTGTGGAGCATGTTGCGGCGGCGCTTCGCCTCGCATTCGGGCAGCGTGGAGCGGTTCAGGTCGCTGTCAAAGACGATGCGGATGTGCGAGATCTCACTCGGCCCGTCGAAAACGTAGGAAACGGCCTCGCCCTTTCGTACCGTTGCGCCGTTGTCGCTCTGGCCGATGGGCCGGTCCAGGCCGTTTCGCAGGTTCTCGGCGTCCGGCGCGGCGCATTGAAGGCGGGCCCGCCTGGTCAGAGCGGGCACCTCCCGCGTGTGGAAGGGCAGGTAGCAGTCGTCCTCCATCAGCGTCTGCTGAAGCTCGCATATGCGCTTTTCATACACGCCGCGGGGGGAGAGACGGTCCCGCACGGCAATGGCCGCGGCGGTGCCCACGGCCTGTCCGATGACGGCGCAGGTGGCCATCACCCGGGTGGAGCTCATGGCGGTGTGCGTCACCGATATGTTGCGCCCCGCGAACAGGAGGTTTTCGATGTTCACCGAATACATGCTCCGGTACGGTATGCCATAGGGCGACGGAGCGGGATGGAAAATGGTGGGCTGTTCGGGCGTGGTAAACCCGCCGGGGTGATGGTCGTCCATGGACCAGCCGCCGTAGGCAGCCAGGTCGACAAAGTGTCCCCCGGCGCGCACGTCCTGCTGCGTCATGATGTGATCGCCCACGTAGCGGCGGCTCTCCCGCTTGCCGGGCAGTATGCCCACCCAGTCCAGCCGCCAGTTGGCGTTCTTCTCCTTGTTTTCGGGGTCGTTTTTCACGTAATCCCACAGTCCGTAGGCCATGCGCAAAAGCTCGTCGCGCAGCCATTCGCTGTCGGCGATGGCGTCGTATTCGCCGCCCAGCTCCAGATACCAGAAATTCTCGGTGGGGTTGGCCATGTCCGGCACGCGGTGGGGAAGATCGGCCCTGGTGTAGTGATGGGCCCACTTGGGCGGTATGAATTCGCTGGGACGTGTCTCTTCCCGGGCCTGGATCATGCAGCTCATGCCCATGGTCTTTCTGTCGGCGGCCTGGGGCGCGATGTCCTCGCCAAACTCGCTTTTCGCCTCCCGGCCCATGCGAAACTCCGCGCCGGTGAGCGGGGCCAGCACGCTGTCGCCCGAGCAGTCGGCAAAGAGGGCCGCCTCCACGGTGTGGAAGGTCTGCGTGGTCATCTGCCAGCCGGTGACGGAGCGGATGGAGGAGCCGTCCATTCGGCAGTTCATGCAGGTGCAGTTGAGCAGCAGCTCCACGCCGCTCTGATACGCGGCCAGCTCGTAGAGGATGCTGTCCCAAACGGAATAGTTCCTGTCTGGGTTGCGGTAGAGGTTTTCGAGCATGAGCTCCTCCACCAGGCCGGTCTCCTGATTGTTCTCGCCGTGCGCGCCGCACACCCACATGCGCACCTCGCTGGAGGCGTTTCCGCCCAGCATGGGCCTGTCCTGCATGATGAGCGCCCTGGCGCCGTGCCGCGCCGCCGCCACAGCCGCGCACAGCCCGGCGAGCCCGCCGCCCACCACGCAGAAATCCACCTTGTGGGATATGGTCTTGAAGCCCTCCGTCGTTTTCATAGTACAGCCCTTCCCGCCGCGGATACAGATCCGCGACCGCAGGATCCGTCGAACTTCCAGTATATTACCTTATCGTTTTCCTCTGATCGTCAGGGGACCATGGCGCCGTGAGCGCTGAGAAAATCGCGAACGGACGAGGCGTCTACGGACCGCGCGTCCGAGCTGCCGCGGCGAATGGTCAGGACCGCGGCGGCGCCAACGGCCTGTCCCATGGCCATGCAGGAGGCTTTCACCCGAATGGCGGAGGAACAGGCTCTGTCCGCGGAAACACAGCGTCCTGCGCAGAAGACATTTTGAAGTCCCCTTGGACGCAGAGCGCCAAGAGAGATCGTCGGCGTCTTCTCATCCCGCAGATAGACGATATCCGCGCTCCTGCCTTCGCGGTGCATATCGATAAACCAGTAGGTATAGCAGACCGCGTCTTCATAGACGCGCTTGGCCAGGTACTCTTCTCCCGTCATGATCCTGTCACCCCGGATACGGCGGCTTTCCCTGGGAGCGGATTCCGGAGCGCAGCCCAGGATCCTGGCCGACGAACCGCTTTCCTTCAGGGCGCTGAGAAGGGCTGCCACGCCCCGCCTGGCCTGGATTTCCGCTTCCGACCGGGCGGCGCTGTCCGCGGTGTTCAGCCTGTTGATATGATTGACATTGTCTCCGCCGTCACGGAACAGACGCTCCATATCCCCGAAGAGCATATCAGAAAGGGCCGGCTGCCCCTTCACCCGTTCCGTCCATATCTCGTCCGTCTGCCGGAGCTCTTCCCGGGAGGCGCCGTTCCTGTCCGGATACAGGCGCAGCGACCCGGGCTGCAGGCTTTCCCCTGTCAGCACCTCCGCGCCGGCCCAGGCGCAGAGATCTCCGTCCCCTGTGCAGTCGATGAACAGTTTCGCCCGATGCCGAACCAGACCGGCCTTGGTCGATACAATGACGGCATCCAGACGGATGCCCTCCGGCGTGTCCGTGGTTTCCACAGCGACAATGCCCTGACGATAATACAGGGTGACATTTGCCTCGAGCAGAAAGTCATCCATGCACTGGGCCGCGGCAATGGGATTGACCTTTACCCCATACTGCCAATGAACTCTGTAGGGGGCATCCATATCCGGAATCTCAGCAAAGCCGCGCTTTGCCAGCTCCTGAACAAATTCCCAGCCAATGCCGGTGATCACCATCCGGTCTCCGGCGGGGCGGTGTGGATTGTTGAATTGATCAATGGAATTGCTGCCCAGAACCGTCAAAGAACCACCCGGCATGGCGAAATGCTCAAAAAGAGCCACCTTCAGGCCGCCGCGTCCGGCCTGAACTGCGGCGCAGAACCCCGCGGGGCCGGCGCCGGCAACAATGACATCGAATTCCTTTCCGTCCTGAATGTGCATACGGTCTCCTCCGTAACGGCAGGGGAAGGACGGCTTCCGACGGACGCCGCTCCCATGCGCTCAGCGAATGTGTATTTGGAAAGATGCCAGCCGTGATAAGCATTCACTATATGATTCGCTCCGGGATCCGGCATTTCCTGCATAAATGTATATCCGATTTTAGCTGTCAATATGCTGCCGGGATTGTTTGCGAAGAGCGGCGGGGAACCATCCCCGCCGCTCAGCGCGTTGACAAACAGGGTTTGTCAACGCGGAAGTGCAGGATTTGTGCATCTGCGATGCACGGGCAATCCTGCACCCAAAGCGGAATAGGGAGCCTGCGACCGTACATGCCGCTCTCCGGCTCCCTTATTTCATCGGGGCTCTGGCCCCGAACCCCGGGGTTTGCAAGTGCAAGTCACTTATCCTTCATTGCGAAAGGTTTGTCAATGATCTGAGCGGCGGGGAACCATCCCCGCC
>CADAGW010000018.1 GCA_902787475.1 uncultured Eubacteriales bacterium | reverse complement strand
CCACGTCAATGTATATTACGATATGAGTAAGGTCATGCCGGAGGAGCTTTTGTCGGTGATCGCCAACAAGAAGCTGGAGAGCACCTTCGACATGGCGACCACGCACCTGCTGCTGGTGGACAGCGATGTATCCCAGAAGGACGTGCGGGATATGACGGAGGAAATGAAGCGGGTGGATGGCGTCAAAAGCGTATTGGGCATTGACAGCCTGCTTGGCGCGGACATAGCGGAGTCCATCCTGCCGCCGGAAGCGCTGAGCATGGTCAAGGGAGACAGATACCAGCTGATACTGATCAATTCCGCCTATGTGACCTCGTCGGATGAGGTCAACGCCCAGATCGACGAGCTGAACGGGATCCTGAAGCGATATGACCGGGGCGGCATGCTGATCGGCGAGGCGCCCTGCACCAAGGACCTGATCGCCTGTACCGATCACGATTTCACGGTGGTCAGTCTGATCTCCATCATCGCCATATTTGTGATCATCCTGCTGGTGGAAAAGTCCGTATCCCTGCCGGTATTGCTGGTGGCGGTCATCGAGCTGGCCATCGCCGCCAACCTGTGCATCCCCTACTATACCGGCGTGGAGCTGGCCTTTGTGGGGCCGATCCTCATTTCCACCATTCAGCTTGGCGCGACGGTGGACTACGCCATACTGATGACCACCCGTTACAAGCAGAACCGGCTTTCCGGTATGGATAAAACGGAAGCGGTGGAAAAGGCCGTGGCCGTCTCCGCGCAAAGCATCCTAGTCAGCGGCTTTGGCTTCTTTGCCGCCACGTATGGAGTCGGCCTGTACTCCAATGTGGATATTATATCCTCCATGTGCCGACTGATCGCCCGGGGCGCCCTGCTGTCCGTGGTGGTGGTGCTGCTGCTCCTGCCCGCCACGCTGCTGCTCCTGGATAAGGTCATCGTTCACACCACCTTCGATATGAAGGCCGCCCGATAATGAAAGCGAGGGAAATATCATGAATCGAAAAATCGTCGCGTTGACGCTGGCCGTCATGATGATGTTGAGCTGTGTATCTGCCATGGCCGAAACCACCAAGCACGAACGGGTGTATGTGGTGACCGACTCCGACGGAACGGTCAAAAGCGTTACGGACAGCGTGCGCCTGGAAAACGCCGACCGACTGGATGAGATCATGGATCAGACCATGCTGACCGACATCCAGAACGTGGGCGGCGAAGAAGGCTTCACGCTGGAGGGAGAAAGCCTGATTTGGCAGGCCAATGGAGGGGATATCCACTACCAGGGCACATCGGACAAGGCGCCCGCCCTTCTGCCGGCGGTCACGCTGACCCTGGACGGCGAGGCCGCCTCCTTCGCGGATCTGAAAGACAAATCCGGCGACGCGGTGCTGACCGTCGCCTGGCGGCAGCAGGAAGCGCTGCCCATTCTGGCCGTGACGGTGCTGCCGTTGCCCGAGGAAGGCGTTGCCGATCTGCAATTGGAAAACGCTGTGGTGCTGTCTGAAATGGGCCGGCAGCTGCTGGTGGGCTGGGCTGTGCCCGGCATGGATGAAGCGCTGGATCTGCCCGCCTCCTTCACGGCCTCGTTCCACGCGGATCACGCGGATCTGGGCTGGATGATGACCTTCGCCACCGCCGACCCCATCGACGCCGCCTGCGGGGAATTGGATGAGCGGATCGACCTGGATGTCCATGGGGAGCTGAATGAGGTGAAGGCGCTTCTGACCGCCCTGCAAAACGGCGAAGACCTGCCTGAAACCACCGGAAAAACCAGGGATATCGTGACGAAGATCAAGGAATTGAACGATGGCCTGACCCAGCTCAATACCGGCGCGGTGTCCCTGGCGGATGGGGCGTCCCAGGTTTCCGCTGGAGCGTCAGAGGTAAAGGGCGGCGCGGCCGCGCTGGCGGAAGGCGCGGTGTCCCTGGCCGCGGGCGCGGTGGAGGCCGAGAGCGGCGCGGCTGCCCTGGACGAGGGCCTGTCTGCGCTGACCGCCAACAACGAAGCGCTGAATACCGGGGCTCAAGCCCTGTTTGCTGCCGTGCTGGACACCGCCAATCATCAGCTGTCCACCGCGGGGCTGGATGCCGCCGGTATTGCGATCCCCGAATTGACCGCCGAAAACTACGCCAAGGTACTGGACGGCGTGCTGGCGCAGCTGAATCCGGATACCCTGAGGGCGGAGGCGGCGGCGCAGGTGGAAGCGGTGGTGCGGCCCCAGGTGGAAGAAAACGCCGGGCAGGTGCGGGCGGCTGTGGAGGAGGCCGTGCGGCAGAAGGTGCTGGAAGCGGTGCTCAAGACAGCGGGTCTGGAGCTGACCGCGGAAGAGTATGCCCAGGCAGCGCAGGCCGGTAGGGTGTCTCAGGAGCAGGCCGCCATGATCGGCGCGGCTGTGGAGGAGCGGATGGCGTCCGACGAGGTGAAGGCGCAGGTGGAAGAAAACGCGCAGGCGCAAATCGAGGAGCTGGTGAGGCAAAACGTCGAAAGCTATCTGTCCTCCGATGAAACCGTGGCCGCCAAGCTGGCGGAGGCGCAGACCGCGCGCGACAGCCTGTCCGCGCTGAAGGCCCAGCTGGATCAGGTATACACATTCGTCACGGGCTTGCAGGAATACACGGCAGGAACGGCCCAGGCCGCCTCCGGAGCCGCGCAGCTTCATACTGGACTGACCCAGTTAAACGCCGGGGCTTCCAGCCTGTCCTCTGGCGCGTCTGCCCTGTCCGCCGGCGCTTCCACCCTGGCAGACGGCGCGTCCCAGGTATCTGCCGGAGCCGGCGCGGTACAGGACGGAACGCAGACGATGAAGGACACCATCCTGAATGCGGAGAAAGAGGCGGCAGGGAAGCTGCTCCCCTATGTGGAGAACGAGCTGGCGGATGCCCTGCGGATTTACGAGGAAACGAGGGACAGCGTCCGGAACTGCGGCTATGATCTTCGCCCCGAAGGCATGAATGCCGTCACCGTCTACGTCATTCGCACGGATCTGCAGTAAATCAGACAAGAGAACGATGCGAATACGATCCGCCAAAAATCACAAGAGAGAGGCCGAAACCTCTCTCTTTTTGCAACCATTTGATAGAAGCGCAAATCATAAATATCCACCCGCCGAAGGCGGAAGAAGGGTTTCCAAAGGGCCTGGGCCCTTTGGTCAGGTGGTCTGGAGGGCAGACTGCCCTCCAGCGCCTCCCCTTACCCTACATATATCCTCTTTACCCTGGGCGTGAGCCTGGCCAGACATTCGTTGCGGTTGAGGTTTCCCCAGGCGGAGTATTCGTTGACCCAGAGATCGGGGCCCAGGAGGGTGACTTCGTCGCCTTCGCGGGCGTCGGGGATATCGGTCACGTCCACCATCATTTGATCCATGCACACGAGACCCACCACGGGGGCCCGGCGGCCGTGGATCAGCACTTCGCCCACATGATTGAGGCGGGGATAGCCGTCGGCGTAGCCGGAGGAAAGGGTGGCTATAAGACTGGGGCGGGCGAGGGGATGATCCTCGTCGTAGCCCACGCACTCCCCGGCGGGCACGGAGGCGATCTCCGCGACGCGGGCCTGGAAGGTCACCGTGGGCAGGCATTTTTCCGGATAGGGGCACCGCCGGGGGCACACGCCGTAGAGCCAGGCGCCGACGCGCACGGCGTCCATGTGCCGCTCGGGATAGCGCACCATGCCGATGGAGTCGCACATGTGCCGGATGCGGGGCCGGACGCCCAGGCGGGCGAGATGGGCGAGCCACTGGTCGTAGAGGTCGAACTGGGCCTGGTCCGTCTGAGGAGTCCGAAGGGCCAGGTGGGTGAACAGGCCCTCGAAATCCACCCGGGGATCCCGGACGAAATCGGCTACGAAGTCCATGTCCTCCGGGCCAAAGCCCAGCCGGTGAAGACCCGTCTCCACCTTGACGTGCACCACGGCCCGCACGCCGGCTTTCTCCGCCGCGTCCAGCACACAGGCGGCCTGCCTGCGGGAAAAGACGGTGAGGCGCACGCCCCTTTGAACGGCGAGCGTCAGCTCCTCCGGGCCGCAGAGGCCCATCACCAGTACGGAGGCATCCGGGCGGGCGGAGAGCACCCGCTCCGCCTCGTCATAGCTGGCCACGCAGAAAAAGTCCGCGTCCATGAGGGCCCGGGCCACAGGCTCTATGCCCAGGCCGTAGGCGTTGGCCTTCACCACCGCCATGACTTTGACGTGGTCTCCGCAGATGCGCCGGGCCTCGGCGTAGTTGTGTTTCACCGTGGACAGGTCGATCCGGGCCCAGCAGCGTTCCATATCCCGCATCACAAAAGCATCTCCCGGTATTTGTCCATTTCAGGCTGGTTGGCCAGTATATAGTGCCCCGGCTCGATCTCCTGCCAGGCGGGCGGGTACTGGTCGTAGCGGTGCACGGAGGGGTCGTAGCTTTCGATGGTTTTGCCCTTCTCCCGCTGAGGGTCCGGCAGGGGGATGGCGGAGAGGAGGGCCCGGGTGTAGGGGTGCAGGGGGTGGGCGAAGAGGGTCTCCGTGTCCGCCAGCTCCACCAGGCTGCCCTTGTGGATCACGGCGATGCGGTCGCAGATAAAGCGCATCACCGACAGATCGTGGGAGATAAAGAGATAGGTCAGGTTCCGCTTTTTCTGAAGCTCGCTCAAAAGGTTCAGCACCTGGGCCCGTATGGACACGTCCAGGGCCGATATGGGCTCGTCCGCCACGATGAACTCGGGCCGCATGATCAGCGCCCGGGCCACGCCGATGCGCTGCCGCTGGCCGCCGGAAAATTCGTGGGGGAACCGGCTGGCGAACTCCGTGGGCAGACCCACCTCCCGAAGGGCCTCGTCCACCTGGCGGCGGCGTTCCGATTCGGGCAGCTTTTCCCCGGAGTAGAGGCCCTCGGAGACGATGTAGTCCACCTTGGCCCGCTCGTTTAAGGACGCCATGGGGTCCTGGAAGATCATTTGGATCTTCCGGGTCAGCTCCCGGTCCCGGGCCTTGGGCAGCTTGCCGGTGATCCGTTCGCCCCTAAAGAGGATCTCGCCCCCGCTGGCCGGATTCAGGCGCATGATGGCCCGGCCGATGGTGGTCTTGCCGGAGCCGGATTCGCCCACCAGGCCGAAGGTCTCGCCGGGATATATGTCGAAGGATACGTTCCTGACCGCCTTGACGGCGTGGGAACGCTTACCGAAGGTGACGCTCAGATCGCGCACCGAAAGCAGACTGTCCACGCTCTATGCCTCCTTGGTCCAGTTGGCCTGGAGCTTTTTGACCGACTCCGGCGGCTCCACCCGGGGGGCCCTGGGGTCAAGAAGCCAGGTCTTGGCCCGGTGGGTGGGGGACACGTCGAAATAGGGCGGGTTTTCCTCGAAGTCGATCCTGAGGGCCTTGGGGTTGCGGGGGGCGAAGGCGTCCCCCTTTATTTCATCGAACAGGTTGGGCGGGGTGCCGTGTATGGAGTAGAGAGGCTCGCCCTTGATGCCCAGCTGGGGCAGGGAGGAGAGGAGCGCCCAGGTGTAGGGGTGCCGGGGATCGTAGAATATGTCCTCGCAGGTGCCTACCTCCACCACCTCGCCGGCGTACATCACCGCGATGCGGTCCGCCACGTTGGCCACCACGCCCAGATCGTGGGTGATGTAGACGCAGGTCAGGCCGTTTTTGTCTTTCAGCGCCTTGATGAGGCTCAGAATCTGGGCCTGTATGGTCACGTCCAGGGCCGTGGTGGGCTCGTCGCAGATGAGCAGCCGGGGCCTGCAGGCCATGGCGATGGCGATGACCACCCGCTGGCGCATGCCGCCGGAGAATTCGTGGGGATACTGCCGGGCCCGGCGGGCCGGGTCGTCTATGCCCACGTCGGTAAGATACGTGAGCGATTCCGCCCGGGCCTGGGAGCGGGACACCTTGCCGTCGCCCCGCAAAAGGATGGCCTCCTCGATCTGGGCCCCGATGGTCTTTAAGGGGTTCAGGGCCGTCATGGGGTCCTGCATCACCATGGCGATCTCCCGGCCCCGGATCTTTTTCCACTGCCGGGCGGTCTTGTATTGGGCCAGGTCCTCGCCCAGGTAGAGGATCTGCCCGTCGTCGATGTAGCCGTTTTTGTCGGAAAGGCCCATGAAGGTTTTGACCAGCACGCTCTTGCCGGAGCCGGATTCGCCCACGATGGCCAGACTCTCTCCGGGCAGTATGTCCAGGTTCACGCCCCGAAGGGCATGGAGGCTGCGGCCCCGCAGGCGGAAGCGCACGCTCAGGTCTTTTACGGAAAGCAGGGGTTCAGTCATGCGCCCGCCTCCTTACACGTGATTTCGGGGATCGGCAGCGTCCGCGAAGGAGTTGCCGATGATGTAGAAGGAAATGGTGACGATGGACAGCACGATGGCCGGGAAGATCAGCTGGTAGCGGAGGGACGCGCTGGTGACCAGCTTGCGGCCCTCGTTGATCAGATTGCCCAGGGAGGGGGTGTCCACCGGCAGGCCCAGGCCGATGTAGGTGATGAACACCTCGCTGCCGATGGCGCCGGGGATGGCCAGGGCCATGCGAAGCATGATGACGCTGACCAGGTAGGGCAGAAGGTTTTTGACGATGATCCGGGCGGTGCTGGTGCCAAGGCACCGGCTGGCCAGGTTGAAGTCCCGGTCACGGATGATGACGATCTGGTTTCGGATGAACCGGGCCATGCCCAGCCAGCCGGTGAGGCACATGGCCAGTATCAGGGTGGACACGCCGGGCTTAAGGATGTAGGAGATGAGGATCAGAACGATGGTGGTGGGGATGTTGTCTATGACGTTGTATACCTCGGTGAGGAGCCGGTCAAGGCCCCGCACGTAGCCCCACAGTACGCCCATCAGGATCCCCAGCGCCGCCTCGGTCAGGGCCACCGCGAAGCCTATGAACAGGCTGGTGCGGGTACCGCTCCACACACGGGCCCAGAGATCCTGGCCGATGTTGTTGGTGCCGAAGAGGAAGGCGTTGTCGGAGGGCATGATGCGAAGGCCGGTGCCGCCCCGGGCCACGGCCAGGCCCGTCCCGCTGTCGAAGTCCAGATCCTCCGCCCTGGCGTAGAGGGCGCTTCCGCCGTTTGAATAGTCGGCGGGGGAGGAGTAGAGGAGCACAGGGAAGTTGGATTTGCAGGAGTAGGGGGTGGCCGTGGGGTCGTCGGGGAGCTTTAACTGGGTGGTGAAGTCGTTTTTCACGTACCCATCCATGCCGTCAAACTCCACGCGGCAATACTCGTCGCCGTACTCCGTCAGGGTGAACTCGGTGCGCTTTTTGATGGTGGCCAGCACGTTGGTCACCGCCAGCCAGCTTTCGTCTCCCTTCACGGGCCGGGCCATCAGGACCGTGCCCGCCGGGGCGGTGGCGATGACGGTGGTGGTGGAGGGGGGCTGGTTGATGAACTGCACGCCGGTGTCCGGGTTGTTGTTGATGGTATTCGCCCCGTACTGGCCGGGGAGAAGGGGCTGTATAAAGGTGAACAGGAGGATCAATACCAGGATCAGAAGGCAGGCCACGGCGCCCCGGTTCTTCAAAAATACCTTCAGGGTGCTGCCCCAGTAGGAATAGCTGGCGCTGCCCCGGCTTTCGGAGGCGTCCGGGTCGTATCCGGCGAAGGAGAAGGCGTCCTCTATCTTCCTGGCTTTTTTGTCGGCGATGGTCATCTGGCGTCCTCCTTTCTGGCGAAGTTGATGCGGGGATCCATGAGGGCCATCATAAGGTCACCAAGCAAAAGGCCCACCACGCCGATGGAGGCGTAGAGCATGACCAGGATCTGCACCATGGGGTTGTCCTGGCGCTGGATCACCTGCACCAGAAGCCCGCCCATGCCGGGGATGGAGTAGAGGCTTTCCACGTATATGGAGCCCGCCACGGTGTAGAGAAGGGAGGAGGGGATATATTGTATCAGCGGCACGAAGGCGTTTCGGAACACGTGCCGCATGGCGATCTTCTTTTCCGGCACGCCCTTGGACAGGGCGAGGCGCACATAGTCTTTGTTCATCTCGTCCACCATGTAGCGGCGCAGCCACATGGCGTAGTAGGCGATATTGCCCAAAGAGAGGGAGAATACGGGGAGGATCCAGGTGATCAGGTTGTTCCGGTCAAAGAGCATGGATATGCCCATGAAGCTGGTGCCGTACATCTGGATGAATATGTGGTATACGGCGGAGGGCACCGCGTTGATGAGAACGATGAATATGGTGCCGAATTTGTCCCAGAACCTGCCCTTGCCCCGGGCCATGGCCGCGCCCAGGGGGATGCCCAGAAGGAGCGAGAGGCCCATGGAGAGAAGGCCCAGCTGTATGCTCAGGGGGGCCTTGTTGGATACGATGGTGGTGATGGGCGTGCCCACGCTGTAGCGGGCGCTGACGCCCAGATCGCCCTGAAAGAGGTTCTTGAAAAAGCGCAGAAGCTGGGCGGGGATGGAGTCGTTCAGGCCCATCTTGGTGAGTGCGTTTTGCACCATCACCGGGGTCATCTTCTCGAAATTGTCAAAATATCCCTCCACGGGCATCTGCCGCAGCAGTACGAACACCACGGTGATGATGATCACCAGCGTCACCGCGGCGCTTAAAAGCCGCTTCAGCGTATATTTCAGCACTTTTTCACACCCTTTATGATACCGCGAAAGCGGACGGGAGATCCGTCCGCCGCGGCGAAAACTGCGTTCTCAAAAATGGGTATCTCCCGAAGCGCGGTCAGCGCGCTCCGGGAGAATGTGGCTTGGCCTGTATGCCGATTATTCGGCGGTCATGGCGTCCATCCAGGCGTCGTAGGCATCGTAGAACTGATCGGTGCTCATGGGAGCGTCCAGCAGGGTCGCGCCCTTGTAGCGGTCGGTGGAGATGCCGAAGGAGGCGTACTGGGTGGAGAAGGGATCGATCCGGTCCGCGGTGTAGCCGCCGTTGTCGGTGCCGTAGGGCACGATGATGGCGTGATCGATCAGGAAGGCCTCGGCCTTGGCCAGGGCCAGGTAGCGCTCGGTCGTCTTGTCGGCGCTGACGATGGCGTTGGCTTCCTTCACCAGGGCGTCATACTGCCCGGACAGCTCGGGCGCGCCGCGATAGATAAAGTTGTAGGTGTTGCCGTCGGTGAAGGGATCGGTGAAGGTCACGGGATCCGCGTAGTCCGCGCCCCAGTTGCACTTCATGAAGGCGTACTTGCCGCTGCGGCGGATCTCCTTGAGGAAGCCGGAGGAGGGGCCGGCCTCGACGATGATGTCGATGTAGTCGGCGCCAAGAAGGCCCTCCAGCTGCTGCTCCACCACCTGGCACTCCTCGGCCCAGGTAGAGGAGGAGGGGTTGTAGCACATGAGCACCTTCACGGGGAAGGTGGCGCCTTCCTGGGTCAGTTCGGCCACGGCGGCGTCCCGGGCGGCGATGGCCGCGTCGGCGTCAAACAGCTCGGTCACGTCGGTGGCGGTGTAGGGAGCCAATTCGCCCATGGTGGTGTAGTCCACGCCGTCGGCGGAGGCGAAGCCCGGCAGGGTCACGGTGGCGGAGAGGAGCATCTCGGGGTTGTCGGGCTCGGTGACGGTCTTGGCCTTCACGCGATCCAGGCCGTAGTACAGGGACTTGCGGAAGTTCTCGTTGTTGACCGCCTTGGTCCAGTTCTCCGGCTCATAGGCCGCGTCGAACTGAGGATCGAAGTTGAAGGCGTAGAAGTAGCTGTAGTCGGTCTCCACCCGCACGGGACGGATCAGATCCGCCTTCTCGGGATCGGCCAGCCATTCGCTGGCGATGGCGGTGGTGATGGAGGCGGAGTCCACCTCGCCACGGAGCAGCAGCTCGGGAGAGATGGTGGAGGCCTCGGCGTTGTAGGTGTACACCAGCTTGTCGATGGTCACGTTGTCCGCGTCCCAGTTGGAGGCGTTCTTGGTGAGCACCCGGATCTCCTGGGGCTTGAACTCGGAGATGATGTACGCGCCGTTGTACAGCAGGGTGTCCGGGCCGGTGGCCAGGCCGAAGTCCGCGCCCTTTTCGGTGAGGAAGGGCTCGTAGACGGGCATGAAGCACACGTAGGTGGTCATGGACAGGAAGTAGGGGGTGGGCTCGGAGAGGGTGTACACCAGGGTGTAGTCGTCCATAGCCTTGATGCCCACGGTGTCCCACTCGGTCACGGGGTAGGCCTCCTGGCCTTCCTCGGGAGTGGAGGTGCCCAGGTAATACTCATTGGCTCCCACGATGTGGGCGAAGTCCAGCAGCACGTCGGCGGTGCTGGAGGCGTTCTGGGCGTTGAGCACGTACTGGGCGGCGGTGACGAAGTCGTTGGCGGTCACGTCGGCCACGTAGGCGCCGGTGTAATCCACCCAGGTGGCGCCCTGGCGGATGTGGAAGGTCCAGGTCAGGCCGTCGTCAGACACGTCCCAGCTCTCGGCGAGAGAGGGCTGCACCTGGCCGAAGGAGTCGTACTCCACCAGCGTGTCGATCACGTTGGCCGCGATGGCGAATTCGTTGGTGGTGGCGGTGATCAGGTAGTTCAGCGTGGTCACTTCGCCGGAGTAGAGCTGGCGGTACGCGCTTTCCGAATTTTCGGCCAGAGCGGGCACGCTCAGCACCAGCAGGGCGCACAGCACGATGGACAGCAGTCGCTTCATGAGTATCCCCCATTTCGTTAAAAATCTCTATCCTGGGATAGTGCATACAATATATCACGCCGGTCAGGAAAATGCAATAAAAATATTGTAAACATTGCAAAATCCGGTTACGGGATTTGCCATATATCGGGCGTTTTCGGGGGAAAGTGAATCAGATTTCCGCAAATCATGCATTTTGCGCCATTTTTGGCCGCCGTTCCGCCCAAAATATGGGCCCGGACGGCGGCGCTGACTGCGATTGCATGAATATGCGCGCGTTCGTATGCTGGGCCTGGATGGCGGGCGGAAGCGCTACGCCCAGACGATGACGGGACTGCCGTCCTCCGGCTGCTCCATGCCGGGGTTGAGCCGCCGCAGGTCCTCCTCCCGCACCCGGCAGAGGCGGGCGATGTCCCAGAGGGTCTCCCCCCTTTGGGCGTAGCGGATCCGTATGGCGGAGGGGCGGGGAGCGGCGGGGGAGGGGATCAGATCCGCGGCGGCGGGCAGGGCGGTCTCCTGCCGCCAGGAGGCTTTGGCCGTGAGGGAGGCCCGCACCTCCAGCCGGCCTGTGACCACGCTGACGGCGTCCGCGTCGGCGGCCTCCACCCGGAGGCGGGCGTTTTCGGGCAGGGGCTGATCCAGCCGGATCTCAAAGGGGCTCTCGCCCCGGGCGCAGGCCACCTGCTCCCGCCCGGCGGGCACGTAGAGGCACACGCTCTCCACCACCCCCCGCACCGCATCTCCCTCCGCCTCGCTGACGCAGGGCTGTACCCGTGCCGCCAGCACCGCGCCAACCCCAGCGCCGTCGCCCAGCAATATCTCGCCCCGGAAATCGGATCGGCCCTGGGCCTCGTTGATGCCGGAGGAAAGGGACAGGGGTTCTGTCTTGACGGCGTAGTCCGTGTCGGCGGTGCCGTAGGCGTCGGTGACGCAGGCGGCCTCCCGGGTGTCGTAGATTCGGGCGGATACGTCCACCTCGCAGGATACCCGTATGGCCGCGTCCTCCGGCTCCTCGTCGTCCAGCTGGCAGGCGAGTGCCTTCACCTGGGCCTGGGCCGCGGGCTCCCCCGGGGCGTCCTGGGGCAGGAGAAGGGCCTGCTCGAAGGGCATGGCGTATTTGACCATGGCCAGGGGCCGCTCCTCCACACCGCAGCGGACCAGCGCCTCCAGCAGCACCTCGCCGCCCACCCGCAGGCCGCCCTCCTCCCGCTGGCAGACCACGCCCCGCACGGCGCACCGGGACAACAGCACGCCCCGGGCCCGGAGGGCGGAGGGCAGGGACACCTCGTCCCGGAGAGTCACCCTCTCCCGGGCCTCGCCGGTCGCGCGGCGCAGGGGAAAGCGGGATATTTTGACCTCGAGGCCCTCCCCGGCGGCGGACTGGACTACCTGGGCCTCAAAATCCTCCGTCGCCTCGCACCCCAGCTCCAGCGCGGCGGAGAACACCACCCGGCCGCCCACATATTCCGCCTCCAGGTGCTCCACCTCGCCCCAGGCCGTGGCCGCCATGCCCCGCCGGGCGGCCTCCATCTCGATCTCCTCGCCTATGGCCGTCTCGCTTTGGGCGGTCTTGATGGCGCTGTCCCCCTCCAGCCGGTAGAGGGCCTGGCAGTACAGCGTCCCCTCCACCCGCACGGAACCGTCGTGCGCTTCGGCTCCGGAAATATAGAGCCGGGCGTCCTCCCAGAGCACCTCCGCCGCCTCCCGGACTCCCGTGGACGCGCTCTCCGAGCGCAGGGGCACCTGGACCCGGGCCGTGCCCGCCAAGCGCTCCCCGCTCACCGTCTTTTTTTCCATATTCAGCGCCATCGCCGCCACCTCCATACATCTCTCCCGTTTTCCTACGGCCATGTCTACGCCGCCGGGGCGGAAAAAAGAACCCGGCACGCAAAATGTCCGCGGGGTCATGACAATTCCCGCCACATATGCTATACTGTATCCATCACACTGGGAGAAGGCATTGGCATGGATCAGATATCGATGTTTGACGAACCCCATAGCGCCCAGCCCCTGGCGGCCCGGCTCAGACCGGAGGCGCTCTCGGAATTCGTGGGCCAGGGGCACCTGCTGGGGGAGGGGAAGGTACTCCGGCGGCTGATTGAGTCGGATCAGCTGTCCTCCATGATCTTTTGGGGCCCGCCAGGGGTAGGCAAGACCACACTGGCCCGGATCATCGCCCACCGCACCCGGTCCCGGTTTATCGACTTTTCCGCCGTCACCAGCGGCATCAGGGAGATCAGGCAGGTGATGCAGCAGGCGGAGGACAACCGGCGGTTCGGGGAGAGGACGATCCTCTTCGTGGACGAGATCCACCGGTTCAACAAGGCCCAGCAGGACGCCTTTCTGCCCTTCGTGGAGAAGGGGAGCATCATACTCATCGGGGCCACCACGGAGAACCCGTCCTTCGAGGTCAATTCGGCCCTTTTGTCCCGGTGCAAGGTGTTCGTGCTCCAGGCCCTGGAGGCGGGGGAATTAAAGGAGCTGATGGAGCGGGCCCTCAGGGACAAAAGGGGCTTTGGGGATCAGAGGGTGGAAATAGCGGATGGCCTTCTTGAACAGATCGCCGCCTTCGCCAACGGGGACGCAAGGGTGGCCCTGTCCACGCTGGAGATGGCGGTGCTGAACGGGAATATGGACGAAAACGGGCAGGTGACGGTGACGGAGGAGACCCTCTCCCAGTGCATATCCAAAAAGTCCCTGCTCTACGACAAAAACGGGGAGGAGCACTATAACCTCATCTCCGCCCTCCACAAATCCATGCGCAATTCCGACCCGGACGCGGCGGTGTACTGGCTCGCCCGCATGCTGGAGGCGGGGGAGGATCCGCTTTACGTGGCCCGCCGGGTCACCCGGTTCGCCAGCGAGGACGTGGGCCTGGCCGACGCCCACGCGCTGGAGATCGCCGTGGCGGCGTATCAGGCCTGCCACTTTATCGGCATGCCGGAGTGCACCGTGCACCTGACAGAGGCGGTGGTGTGTATGGCCATGGCCCCCAAGTCCAATTCTCTCTACGCCGCCTACGAGACCGCCAAGCGGGACGCCCAGAGGGAGCTGGCCCAGCCGGTGCCCCTGCACCTTCGCAACGCCACCACGTCCCTTATGGAGCAGGTAGGCTACGGCAGACAAGCTCACCGGCATGACCTGCCTGCCGGATTCCATGAAGGACAAGGTGTATTACCGTCCCACCGATCAGGGCAACGAGGCCCGCTACAAAGCCCGGCTGGAGCAGATCAAGGAATGGAAGGAAAAGCACGGGAAACCGTGATGTACACGACTGTTTGGGGGGTACGGATTGCTTCGTCGGCCATGCGGCCGCCTCGCGATGGCAGGAACGGAGCATGGAATTGAGTCTGTGTCGTTGGGGGAGTGAAGCGACGAAGCAATCCGTTCCTTTTGTTCAGGTACATAACAGGGCCGCCGGTCATTTCCGGCGGTCCTTACAGTATGACGGGGATCTCCCTGCCGATGTCCATGCCGTCCTCCCGCACCCGGCAGGTAAGGGCCAATATCTGTACCCCGGCCTGGGCGGCCTGGCGCAGGGTATGGGCGAACTGGGGGTCGGTCTCCTCGTTGGGCGAGAAGAAGTCTATGCCCTCCATCTGGATCACGAAGGCGCAGATGGCCCAGTATCCCTCCTTCACGCACTCCATCAGCCCCCGCAGGTGCTTGGCGCCCCGCTCGGTTGGCGCGTCGGGAAAAAAGGCCCCGCCGTCCCGTTCCAGGGTCACGCCCTTTACCTCGGCGAATAGCTTTTGCCCGCCCGCTTCGATGTAAAAGTCGAACCGGCTGTCCCCGTGGGTGGTCTCCGCCCGCACCAGGGTGGGGTGGGGGACGAGGCCGCCGGACCGGAGCCACTCCCCGAAGGCGGCGTTGGGGGCCACCGAGTCCATGTTGATGAGCCTGCTTCCTTTATATACCGCCACCAGGTCGTAGGCGGTCTTTCTGAGGGGGTTGGGGCTCTTTTCAAGGAGCACCTTTGCCCCGGGAAGCAGGAGCTCTCTGCACCGGCCGGTGTTTTTCACGTGGCAGGTGACT
>CADAGW010000017.1 GCA_902787475.1 uncultured Eubacteriales bacterium | reverse complement strand
TGTTGGTCACTACGTATCCGCCCTCCCGGATGCACACGCCGGAGCCCTGAGCCACAGCGGTGGTCTCGGTCTTGCGGCTGGAGCTGTTCCAGTCCTCCACGCTGGTGATGATGCCCACCACGGAATTGGAGGTCTTCTGGGTCACGTAGATGGCCGGGCTGGTGTCCTGGGTCGGGGCCGGGATCTCCGCCGCCGCCGCGTTGTTGTCTTCCATGCCAATGGCCATTCCCAGGGTCAGGCAGATCGCCGCCGCCAGGAACACGCTCAATATCTTTCTTGCAGTCTTATTTTTCATCTCTAAGCACCTCCTGCTTGATGGTCATAGTATAGCAAGCATTTTTTGCCGGATTATGAACAATTCCTGAACGACCTTTATATGATTTGTAAATCTCTGGCCCATTATTCAGAGCCTTTCCCGTCGCAAAAACAACGCGCCCCTTTCGGAGCGCATATCCATTATTGATTCTGTTCCCCGCCCAAAGGGCGGTAAAATGGGATTCCAAAGGGACAATGTCCCTTTGGTCAGGGAGTCTGAGGGGCGGACAGCCCCTCAGCGCCTCCCCGTTTCCTTTTCACAGCGGCGTCTATGTGCTGGTTGTGGAGGCGGACGCATTTGTCCGCCTCGGCGATGCGCCGAAGCAGGTGGAAGACGGCCTTTTCAAGCTCTCCGCCCTCCCGGTAGTCCGCCGCCATGGCGTAGTCCACGCGGTTTTGAAGGAGCATGTCGTCGGCGATGGCGGAGCTGCCGCCCGGGGCGTACACCGCCACGGAATAGCCGCCCTTGGTGCGGGTCAGCTTCATGCAGGGCACGTCCGTGAGCCCGTCGCCCACGTAGATCATATTGGGAAAGGGTATGGCCCGCCGCTCCTCGGGGGTGTAGTTGTTGAGGTCCACGTCGTTGGTCACGTCCAGTATGCCCTTGTTGATGCGGAAGAGGTACTGGGTCTTGCTGGTGTAGTTGACCGCCGTGGAGGGCCAGCAGGCCACGCCGTTTTCATCGTAGCAGTACGACGCGGCGAACACTGCCCGAAAGGCCCCGGATATGGCCGAGCCCTCGATGATCTCCTTAAGGCCGGAGGATATGATGTAGTGCTCCACCTCGATGCCGAGGGAGTCGCCGAACCGGTTCACCCGGGAGAACCAATCCTCCACGCCCGGAAAAAACTCGATCTTCGCGCCCTGGGCCCTGAGCATTTCCCTGGTCACAGGCTTCCCCGCGGCCCTGGCCTTTTCCAGCATCTTGTACATATACGCCAGCACGCCGTCCGCCTCGTGCTCCAGAGAGAACCGGCGGCACTCCGCCCAGAAATCGGCGGGCTCCATGCCCACCTCCGGCAGGAAGCTGAACTCCTGCATGTCCTTGGGGGACAGCGTCTTGTCAAAATCGTATATGAGACAGGCCCTGGGTCCGTTCATGGGCTATACCCCCTGACCCGGCGCGGGGGTCTGTTGGGGCTGGTCGCCGCCCTCGCTTGGCGCGGCCGGCGCGGCGGTGGGCGAAGGCGTGGCCCCCGCTCCGGCACGGCGCGGCGCGCTGGCGGAATAGAGAAGCTCCTGCAGCTCCGGCGTAGCGATGCCGTCGGTCTCGTAGCCAGCCGCCTTCTGGAACCGCTTCACGGCCACCTCGGTCTTGGAGCCGAAGGATCCATCCGCTTGGCCGTCCAGATAGCCAAGCTCTATGAGCCGCTCCTGCATCTGGAACACGTCGTTGGAGTTCATCATGCCCTTAGTCAGCTTGATGTACTGGGACGTGGTCACGTCCGTCTCGCCGCCGTCGTCTCCGGTGTCCGTGCTCACGTCGGTGATGGACACGGTGGCCGCCTGGCGGATGGCCGACAGCTCATCCACGGTGGTGGCGGTCTTGAGGGCCCCGATGGCGTTGCGTATCCGGTTGATGTCGGAATTGTAGTCGTCCGTCAGGGACGCCGCCGCTCCGTCCGCCTTGGCCAGGGTATATACAGACGCGGTGGTGTTGATGGACTCCTGAATGGTGTAGAGGGTGTCCACAAATGCCTGGTCGTTGGCCCCGGGGGTGGCAGGGGTCAGGGCGCTGACCTTGGAAAGCTCCTGATTGAACCGGGCGGTGACGCCGCTTGAATTGGTGTAGTACAGGTTGCGGATCTCCTCAAAGTAGGCGTCGGAGGCGTTGGTCTCCACAAGGTTTATGCCCTGGCTGTATACGGAATAGCTCACGCCGTCGATCTTCGCCCGGTCCGCCGTCACACGGCCCAGCCACAGACTGCCCAGCACCAGCACCAGTATCACCGCCAGCGCCACGCCCACCATCTTGAGCTGTTTGCTCCGGTCCATGGCGCCAAGCTTCTTAAAGGCGCCCGCCGCCTTGGCCAGCAGCTTGTCAAACCAGGTCTCCCCGGCCTCGTCCTCGTCCTCCTCGTCAGGCTCCTCGCTGGCCGGTTCCGCTTCGCCCTGGTCCACAGAGTAGGCCGCAGCCCGCTCGATGTCCTCCCGCTGCAGCTCATCCTCGTCCTCGTCGTCCTCCTCCGGCGCTCTGCGGCCGAATTTGGCGAACTTGGGCAGGGCGAGCTTGGGCAGCTTCAGGGAGAAGCCGGACTTGGCCTCCGTCTCCTCGCCCGCGTCCCCGTCGTCCTCGGTCACGGGATGCGCGCCGAACTTGGGCAGCTTCACGCCGCCTTTGCGCTCCTCGGTCTTTTTGATGTTTTCGTCCAGATTGGACATATACGCCCGCACTTCCGGGCTGATGCCCGCCAGCTTCACGGGCTTAAGATCAATAGTGGTCCGGGGCTTGCCCGCACCCCGGCGGGTCTCCTTTTCGGGCGCGCTCTCCTCGCGGGGCTTGGCAGCCTCTTCCTTTTCCGGCTCCTCCTGGGGCTTTTCCTCTTCCTCGGGCTCCGGGAAGGTGTCCCGGTTGGTGCGGCCCTCCGCCTCCTCGTCCCGGAGCACGGGGCGGTACACCGTCATGCGGGTCACGTCCTCGCTCTCCTGGCGGGGCTCCTCCTCCTGGGCCGGGGACATATAGCTGGTGCGGGTAAACTCCATGTCGTCCCGCTCCACCGCCGGGGCCTCCTCACGGCTCTGGGCCGCCGTGTACGCCGCCACGTCCGCGGTGCCCATGAACCGGCTGGCGCCCACGCTTTGGCCACAGTGCTTACATGTTTCATCCCCGGGATATATGGTCTTCCCGCACCTGCTGCAGAACATTTGCTACGCCTCCCCCGAACGCGCCCCACGGCCGCGCCGGTATTTGATCTGGCGCCATCGCGCCAAGGGACTCTGTTACCCATTACATCGTTTCTATTGTATACGTTTTTTTCTCATTCGTCAAGCCCCGACCCGGCCCGCCGCCCCCTTTTCCGATGTAAAATGATAGCAAAAACCGGAGGGCTCCCGCCCCCCGGCTCGTCTCATTATCATTGATGATTTTTCATCCCCCGCCCGAAGGGCGGCAAAATGGGATTCTTAAGGGCCTAAGGCCCTTAAGCGCAGGTCTGGGCGCGCGCAGCGCCCAGCGTAACCCCTCGTTATTCCCCTCCAAGCCTGGCCTTCACCACGTCTGCCGTGGTCTGGGCCACCTCCTGGATGTCCTTCATGTTGGCCCCTTCGCACATGACGCGGATCAGGGGTTCGGTGCCGCTGACGCGGACCACCACGCGGCCCTCCTTGCCCAGCCGCTTCTTGCCCGCCTCGATGGCGGCCTTCACGTCCCGGTCGGTATAGAAGGACAGCTTGCCCTCCGGGGGCACGGTGACGTTGATCATCACCTGGGGATAGCGCTGCATCACGTTCTCCATATCGGAGAGCTGCTTGCCCTCCCGTTTGAGCAGGCTCAGCAGCTGTATGGCCGTCAGCTGGCCGTCGCCGGTGGTGGCGAAGTCCCGGAAGATTACGTGGCCGCTCTGCTCGCCGCCAAAATCGTACTCCTCCAGAAGCATCTCCTCCAGCACGAACCGGTCGCCCACCTTGGTGGCGGTAAAGCCGATGCCGTTCTGCTCGCAGAAGCGGATGAAGCCCAGGTTGGTCATGATGGTGCCCACCACGGTGTTCCGGTTCAGCTTGCCCCGCTTCTTCATGTCCAGGGCGCATATGGCCATGATCATGTCGCCGTCCACCAGATTGCCCCGGCTGTCCACGCACAGGCACCGGTCCGCGTCGCCGTCGAAGGCCACGCCCGCCTCCAGGCCGTTCTCCACCACGTACTGCCTGAGGGCATCCATGTGGGTGGAGCCGCAGTTGTGGTTGATGTTCATGCCGTCGGGCCGGTTGAACAGGAAGGTGGCGTCCGCGCCCAGCTCGGTAAACAGCTTCTCCGCCGTGCGGCTGGCCGCGCCGTTGGCGCAGTCCACGGCGATCCTCATGCCGTCCAGGGAATGGGACACGGTGCTCTTTAGGTGCTGCACGTAGTCCTTCACCGCGTCGGCCATGTAGCTGATCTTGCCGATCTCCTCGCCCATGGCCAGCTTGGGCGGCTCCTCCTTGTCCAGCACCAGGCTCTCGATGCGCTCCTCCAGCTCGTCGGGCAGCTTGTAGCCGTCGCCGGAAAAGACCTTGATGCCGTTGAAGCCCGCCGCGTTGTGGGACGCGGAGATCATAATGCCCGCGTCCGCCTTGTACCGCCCCACCAGAAACGCCACCGCCGGGGTGGGGATCACGCCCAGCATCAGCACGTCCGCGCCCACGGAGCACAGCCCCGCCGCGATGGAGTGAGACAGCATATCCGACGAGATCCGGGTGTCAGTGCCCACCGCCACCAGAAGGCGGCGGCGGTTGTTGCTGGAAAGCGCCATGGCCGTGGCCCGGCCCACCTCCAGCGCCAGCTCGCAGGTCAGCTTCTCGTTGGCCATGCCCCGAATTCCGTCCGTTCCAAACAGTCTGCCCATAGTATCCTCCGTGTCCCGGCCCGCGCCGGGCTCCGGGGCCTTGGCCCCATTTGTCTGTCTATCGCCTCTTCACGATATGCTCTTTGTCCTTGTAGATATGCCCTTCCGGCACGAACCCCCGCACGCAGGAGGTGGGATATACGCTGGCCCCCCGGCCCAAGATGGTGCCCGGGTTCAATACGCTGTTGCAGCCCACCTCGGCCCCGTCGCCCACCACGGCGCCGAATTTCTTCCGCCCCGTGGCGATCTCCTCGCCGAAGGCCCGGACCACCACCAGGCTTTTGTCGCTTTTCACATTCGAGGTCACGCTGCCCGCGCCCATGTGGCTTTTATAGCCCATGACGCTGTCGCCCACGTAGTTAAAGTGGGGCGCCTGCACACGGTCAAAAAGAATCACGTTTTTAAGCTCGGTGGAGTTGCCCACCACGCACCCGTCTCCCACCAGGGCGCTGCCCCGGATGAAGGCGCAGTGACGAACCTGGGTTTCGTGCCCGATCACGCAGGGGCCGGATATGCTGGCGGTGGGGGCGATCTCCGCGTCCCGGGCCGCCCATACGCCCTCAAGTATCTCCTCAAACTCGTCCCGGGGCAGCTCCATAGAGGATATAAAGTCCTTTATATTCCCCAGTATGTCCCAGGGGTATACGGCCTTTTCAAACAGGGCCCGGGAGCGGGTGTGGTCCAAGTCCAAAAGCGCTTCGATCCAGTTCATTTATTCCTCCACGGATACCTTCTTCATCCGCTGGTCCTCCACGGGGCGGTCGTTGCGGCCCGTGCGGCAGGCGGCGATCCTGTCCACCGCCTCGATGCCCTCGATCACCCGGCCGAAGGCGGCGTACTGGCCGTCCAGATGGGGCGCGTCCATGTGCATGATGAAGAACTGACTGCCGGCGGAGTTGGGCATCATGCTGCGGGCCATGGACAGGGTGCCACGGGTGTGCTTTAAGTCGTTGTTGACGCCGTTCATCTTGAACTCGCCCTTGATGGTGTGGCCGGGGCCGCCCATGCCGGTGCCGGTGGGGTCGCCGCCCTGGATCATGAAGCCCTCGATGACACGGTGAAAGATCAGGCCGTCGTAAAAGCCCTCCCGGGCCAGCTTCACAAAGTTGTCCACTGTGATGGGGGCCTTGTCGGGATACAGCTCGCAGCGGATCACGTCGCCGTTTTCCATTTCGATGCGCACGATGGGATTATTCATTTTCATTGTCCTCCTCTTTTTCGTCCTGTTTTTCCTGTATGATCATGGGAATATACTCGTGCCCCTTGTCGTCCACCGTCACGCGGCGGATGCGCCATTCGGTCAGGGGCTTGTCGCTGGTGTCCACCTGGGTGGCGGCGATCTTGTCCACCGTCTCCAGGCTCTCCTGGTCCATCACCCGGCCAAAAGCGGCATACTGGCCGTAGAGATCCGGGTCGTCGGAATGCATGATGAAGAACTGGCTCCCGCCGGAATTGTAGTCGCTGACCTTCCGGGCCAGGGCGATGACGCCCCGGGTGAAGGCGATCCGGTTCTGGGGAAAGCCGTTGGCGGCGAACTCGCCCTCGATCCGGTAGCCCGGGCCGCCGGTGTTGTCCCCCAGGGGGTCGCCGCCCTGGATCCAGTATCCGGCGATGACCCGGTGGAAGGTGAGCCCGTCGTAGAAGCCCTTCTGGGCCAGATACACGAAGTTGGCCACCGTGTTGGGGGCGTATTCGTAAAACAGCTCCAGCCGGATCACGTCCCCGGTCTCCATCTCTATGACCACCGTGGGGTGCTCCCATGTTTCCTCCTGGGCCACCTGGTTGCATCCCCCCAGCGCCAGCGTCAGCATCAGCGCCAGCGCCGCGGCCAAAGCCCGCTTCATCTGCCGTCCTCCTCGATCAACGCCCGTTTCCGCTGTACCATCTCGTCCACCCGGGCGATGTATTCCGCCACGTTCCGCACATTGGGCGCCCGCTCGATGCGCCGTTCCCTTTGAAAGAGCCACTTGCTGATGGAGCCCGCGCCGAAGGCCAATACCGGGGCGGTCTCCTCCATGTTGCCTATGTTGTAGAGGCACTCGTACCCGGGTTTGGCGTAGCCCACGTTCTCCAGGTTCCCGGCCATGTACTTTTGCCGGTAGAGGTAATAGGGCCGGTATCCCGCCAGGCCCAGGGACGACCTGGCCTCGTCCACCATGGCAGAAGCCACCTGTGCCGGGGCCTGCACGTAGCCCTCCTCGTGGAGGCGGCTGCTCCGCTTGATGGCGAGAGTATGGACCGTCACGCTCTCCGGCCCCAAGGACTCCACCTTCTCAAGGGTGCGCCTGAAATCCTCAAGGCCCTCCCCCGGCAGGGCGGCGATCAGGTCCATGTTGATGTCGCCAAAGCCCGCCGAGCGGGCCATGTCGTAGCCCCGGAGGGTATCCTCCGCCGTGTGGGCCCGGCCGATGCGCCGGAGGGTCTCGTCCGAAAAGCTCTGGGGGTTTACGGATATGCGGGTGGCCCGGGCGATGGCCGCCAGCTTTTCCTTTGTGATGGTGTCCGGCCGCCCTGCCTCCACCGTCAGCTCCCGGCAGCCGGGGAAGATCCGCTCGATGCCGTCCATCAGCCGCCCAAGCTGATCCGCCGACAGGGCCGTGGTCGTGCCGCCGCCCACATACACCGCCCGGGGCCGCTTGCCAGCCACCAGGGCGCTGCCCGCCTCCATCTCGCGGAGCAGGGCGTCGAGGTAGGGCCCGGTCATGTGCCCGTCTCCCAGCACGTCCGCCGCGAAGGCGCAGTAGCTGCACCGGGTCACGCAGAAGGGTATGCCGATGTACACGTCGTATTCGTCCGGGGCGGGATAGAGCCGGCCCTCCTGGGCCGTGACGATCTCCCCGCACAGGGCCGCCTTGTCATCGTCTACATAAAACCTTCGGGCCATCTCCGCCTGGGCCCGGGCGAGAGGCAGCCCCTCGTCCATCAGCTCCCGGAGCACCCGGGTGGGCCGTATGCCCGTCAGAGACCCCCAGGCCGGGGCCCCGCCGGTCACTTCCCGCATCACGAGAAAGCACGCCGTCTTGACGGCCCGCTTCTTCTGCCGCTTTTCCTCCAGGCCGCCCGAAACGGCAGGGGCACGCCACACCGCCTCCCGGCCGTCCATCCGGCAGGTCTCGGTCCACACGCCGTCGTCCTCCCGGTGGCTGTGGACAAATACCCTTTCTCCCTCATCCGGAGAGATCTCCACCTGCCCCAGAAAGGCCCGGATCATCTCCCCTATGTCGTTGGCGAATTCCGCCAGATCGGTTTCAAGACGGATCATCGGTTCGCTCCTATGGCGCCGCATTGCCCGTGGCCGGGATAAAACGCCGTCTCCCCCGGCAGGCTCAGCAGAAATCGCAGGGACGAGCGGATCTGGGCGAAGCTGCCGCCGGGAAAGTCCGTGCGCCCGTAGCCGCCCATAAACAGGGTGTCCCCGGTGAATATCACCTTTTCATCCTCCGCGTACAGGCACACGCCCCCCGGCGTGTGGCCCGGCGTGGGGCAAACCCGAAATACGATCCCCGCCGCCTCCACGGTATCCCCGTAGGCCGTCGCGGTCAGGGGAGAAAACCGGGCCCGGCTCACGCCCGGGTCGTAGAGGCACAGTTTTTCATCTCCCAGCATGGCCATGTCCCCCGCGCCCACATACAGCGGCGCGCCAGTTTTTTCCATCAGCGCCCCGGCGCCCAGTATATGGTCGTAGTGCCCGTGGGTCAAAAGAATCTTGTCCGCCTTCCGGCCCTCTACCGCCCGAAGAAGCGCCGCCTCGTCGTCCCCCGGGTCGATGACGGCGCATACGCCCTCCTCAGGCCCCGTCACGATATAGGCGTTTTCCTCCAAAGCCCCGCACACCAGCGTCTCTATCTTCATGCTTTTTCCCGTCCGCGTCAAAACATTTTGTGGCTTTCCAGCAGGATCGTCACAGGCCCGTCGTTTACCAGTTCCACCGCCATGTGGGTGCGGAACCGGCCCGTCTCCACGGTCAGGCCCTGCCCCCTCAGCGTATCCACCAGCTCCGTAAACAGGGGCTCCGCCGCCTCGGGCCTGGCCGCCCGCACGAAGTTGGGCCGGCGGCCCTTCCGGGCGTCCGCCAATAGGGTAAACTGGCTGACCAACAGACAGCTTCCCCCCACGTCCGCCAGGGACAGGTTCATCTTGTCCTCTTCGTCTTCAAACACCCGGAGCCCGGAGATCTTCTGGGCCATGTAGGCCACGTCCTCCGGCCCGTCGCCCTCCTCCACGCCGATCAGGGCCATATATCCCATGCCGATCCGGCCCACGGTCTCCCCGTCCACCGTCACGCTGGCATGGGTCACCTTCTGTACTACCGCCCGCATACGTCCCTCACAGATCGTTTTTGTCCCGCACTACGGAGTGCTCCCGGCTGAAGCCTTCCGGATAGCGCCGCCTGAGCTTTTCCACGTTGCGGAAAAGCACCTCCTCCAGGTCCACGCCCAGGGCAGTGGCCGCCTCGGCCAGATACCAGGCCACGTCGCCCAGCTCGCCGATGAGCCGGTCCCGGTCCAATTCGTGCCCCTGGAACCGGTTCTTTTTCACCAGGTCGATGCACTCCCCCGCTTCGCCGCACAGGCCCATCACGCCGTTTAAGAGCATGCCGTCCCTGTCCACCTCCGGGTTCGCCGTCCGCATCGCCAGCTTCTGATACTCATTGATCGTCATACATTTGCCTCATATAAAAATATTACCGGCCCGAAGGGCCCAAAAAGGGATTCCAAAGGGACAATGTCCCTTTGGCGCAGGTCTGGGCGCGCGCAGCGCCCAGCGTCTCCTCCGTCTCCCCTCGTCCCCTTACGTACTCACCCTGAACACTTCCATCACGTCGCCCCGCTTGAGGAGCTGCTGGATGATCTTTTCCAGCTGCTGGGTGTTCTGTATGCTGAGAGTCAGGTTAATGGTGATGGTCTTGGTCTTGCCGGCCCGGGCGGAAATGGCCACGATGGGCACCTCGTGCTTGGAGAGCATGGTGGATATATCCGCCAGAAGGCCCATCCGGTCGTTGGCGATGATCTGTATGTCCGCCTCGTAGGCCGCGCCGGTGGCGCCCTCCCAGCTGACCTTGACCATCCGCTCCGGCTCCACCTTGTCGTCCTGCATATTGGAGCAGTCGGACCGGTGCACCGTCACGCCCCGGCCGTGGCTGATGTAGCCCACGATGTCGTCCCCGGGCAGGGGATTGCAGCACCGGGCGAACCGCACCAGCATGTCGCTGAACCCCTCCACGATCACGCCGTGGCTCTGGCTGTGGGCGTTCTGCCGCTGGGTCTGCTCCCGGTACTGATCCGCCTCGGTAGGAGTGGTGATCTTGACCTCCTGGGAGGGAAGCTGGGCTTCCTGGGTCTTATTGACCTTGCGGTATTCCTCGATGAGGCGGTTGAGTATCTGGCTGGTGGACAGCCCTCCAAAGCCCACCGTCACGAACAGATCGTCAAGGCTGGAAAGAGTATATCTCCTGGCCACGGGCTCGAACAGCTCCGGCTTGGTCAATTGGCCCAGCTGATACCCCAGCCGCTTGGCCTCCTTTTCCAGCATGTCCCGGCCCCGGGCCATGTTCTCGTCCTTGAACTCATGCTTAAAGAAGGAGCGGATCTTGCTCTTGGCCTCCGAGGTCTTGACCATCTTCAGCCAGTCCCGGCTGGGCCCCTTGGAGGAGGACGAGGTCATTATCTCCACGAAATCCCCGGTGGACAGGGCCGTGTCCAGGGGCACGATGCGCCCGTTGATCTTGGCCCCCACGCACTTGTTGCCTATGGCCGTGTGGATGCGGTAGGCAAAGTCCAGAGGCGTGGCCCCCCGGGGCAGGTTCACGATCTCCCCCTTGGGGGTAAATACGAACACTTCGTCGTAGAAAAGGTCTACCTTCAGGGCGTCTATAAACTCCCCCGGATCCCGGGTGTCGTTCTGCCAGTCCAGAATCTGCCTCAGCCAATAGAGCTTTGAGTCCAGGCTGTCCGCCTGCTTGCCCTCTTTATACCTCCAGTGGGCGGCGATGCCGAATTCCGCCGTGCGGTGCATCTCGTGGGTGCGGATCTGCACCTCGAAGGTCTGGCCCCGCAATTCTCCCGTGGTGCCCACCACAGTGGTGTGCAGGGACTGGTACATATTGGGCTTGGGCATGGAGATGTAGTCCTTGAACCGGTTGGGCACCTGGGTCCAGAGGGTGTGCACCACCCACAGGGCCGAATAGCAGTCCTGCACCGTGTCCACCAGCACCCGTATGGCGATCAGGTCCAGGATCTGATCGAAGGTCTTGTTCTGGGTCTTCATCTTCCGGTAGGTGCTGTACAGGTTCTTGGGCCGGCCCGTGATCTCCGCCCGGATATTGGCCTTGTCCAGATTGAACTGAAGGATCTGGATCACCTTGGCCACGGCCTGCTCCCGCTCGGCCCGCTTCATGCCGATCTTGGCCACCAGGTCGTAGAAGGCCTCGGGCTCCAGGTAGCGGAAGGACAGATCCTCCAGCTCCCATTTGATGGAGAATATGCCCAGCCGGTGGGCCAGCGGCGCGTATATGTCCAGCGTCTCCCGGGCGATGGCCTTCTGCCGCTCCTCCCGCTGGAATTTGAGGGTGCGCATGTTGTGCAGCCGGTCGGCCAGCTTGATCAGCACCACCCGGATGTCCTTGGCCATGGCCAAAAACATCTTTCGGAGGCTCTCGGCCTGCTGCTCCTCCCGGCTGGTGAAGTCCAGGCGGCTCAGTTTGGTCACGCCGTCCACCAGCAGGGCGATCTCCGAGCCGAATTTCTGCTCGATGACCTCCGGCGTCACCCCCTCCACGTCCTCCACGCTGTCGTGGAGCAGGCCCGCGGCGATGGTGGCGGGGTCCAGCATCAGCCCGGCCAGTATCATGGCCACGCTCTGGGGATGCACGATGTAGGGCTCGCCGCTCTTGCGCAGCTGCCCCTCGTGGGCCTTTTTGGAAAAGATATAGGCGTTTTCCACCACGGACAGATCCTCGTCCGGGTGGTATTTGCGCACCACGGCCTCCAGCTCGCCGATATAGGGGTCCCTGGGCTCCTGCTGGGCCGTGATCGGGGCGTCCTCGCCCTGCGTCCGCTCTTCCGTAGTCGGGGCGTCTGCGCTTTGGGTTTGCTCCGTCATGTGCTACCTCTTCCCTGAAACTCGCTCTCTGGCCCTCTGCATGGCGCAGAAGGCGTCGTCCCCTTCCATGTCCACCCGGTCCGCTGCCCGCACCCGGGGCCGTCCCCGCTGCCAGCCGGCTTCCACCAGCCCCAGCCGCTCCAGTACCGCCATGCCGGCCTGCTCATAGGGCCCATTGGCCGCCTCGCCCCGGCGGGCCCGGCGGTATATGTCCCGCATGGCCGCAATGTCCGGAAGAGAGGCAAGCGCCTCCGCCGTCTCCCCGGTCCACATATCGCCCCACACGGCCATCTCCGGCGGCAGGTCCCAGAGTATCACCCGCTCATATCCCTTTGGCATCGTCCCCACCGGGCACACGCACACCGCGTTGTAGCATCCCGGGCCCTGGGGCCATCTGCCCAGCAGCAGGTCCGCGCCGGGGAGATCCAGCGCGTCCCCGGTGAAGGATACCACCAGCGTGCCCTGGGGGCTTTGGGCCAGCAGGCGCTTTATCTCCTCCCGGCTCACCGCCTCCGGCTCCGGGCAGGTATGACGTTTATTATACAGTACGTTTGTTAAGTATGCACCCTGCAGCCTGCATACTTTTGACGCACAGTCCCGCTTCACCGCGTCCCGTTCGCCGCCCACCAGTCTTTGAACCTTGCACTGAAGACTCTCCTGGCCGTTATACACATTGATATCGGCTGCATAGACGATCTCCACTTCCTCGTCGGTGACCTCCGCGGCCAGGGCCCCGTGGCCGAACCACACGGCTCCCCGCTGGCAGTCCCCGTCCATGAGGGTCATTTTGAGGGTGTTCCCGTCATTTCCCACGGCTCTGGCGCCCAGCACCCTTGCCCGGGCGGAAAACCGGGGCGGCGGATTGCCCATGCCCGTGGGCTCCATCAGGGACAGCATCCTGACCGCCTCCATGGTCATATCCCCCAGGGGGTATTCCATGTCGCACGCCACCCGGGGCACAAAGTCCTGGGGATCGGATATTTCCCGTATGGCCTCGTCAAGCCTCGCCTTGAAGGGCTCAAGGTTCTCTGCTTTGAGCGACAGCCCCGCGGCCTGCTTGTGCCCGCCGTATTTGGACAGGTATTCCTCGCACATGGTCAGCGCCTGGTGGATATTGACCCCCTCGATGCTCCGGCAGGAACCGGTATACTCCTCTCCCTTTTTCGTCAGCAATATGGAGGGGTAGCCATACTTTTCCGTGATCCGGGAGGCGGTGAGGCCCACCACCCCCGGGTTCCAGTCCTCGCCGCACAGCACGATGGCCCGCCGCTTGACGAAGTCGAAGCCCTCCATCTGGGCCTCCGCCTCCTTGAGGATCCGGGTCTCCTCGCTTTTGCGGCTTTGGTTTTCCGCCTCCAGCTCCCTGGCCAGGGCCTGCGCCTCCTCGTCGGTCTCCGCCAGCATCAGCCGCAGGGCCCGGCTGGCGTCCCCCATCCGCCCGGAGGCGTTCACCCGGGGGCCCAGGCGGAAGGCGATGGTCTCGGCGGTGATCACCGTATCCTTGCTCCTGGACGCCTCCATCAGGGCCCGTATGCCGGGCCGGGGAGATCGGTTCATCTTCTCCAGCCCCAGCGCCACGATGGCCCGGTTCTCATCCTGTAAGGGCACCACGTCCGCCACCGTGGCGAAGGCCGCCAGGTCGATCTCCTCCATGGCCGCCTCGCCCCGCAGGGCCAGCGCCACCTTGAAGGCCACCCCCGCGCCGCATACGCCCTGGAAGGGATAGCCCCCCAGCATGGGATTGACCACCGGACAGTCCGGCAGCACCGCCGCCGGGGTGTGGTGATCAGCTTGTGCTCTCGGGCGATGTCCAGTATGGCCGCCTCGTTGAGGCCGTATCCCTCCCGGTGCCGGGAGGGGATGTAGTAGTCGCACTCCACCCCCATGCGCCGCAGCTGCCGCAGCAGGATGGCCGTGGCGCAGACCCCGTCGGCGTCGTAGTCGCCGTACACGCACACCCTTTCGCCCCTTTGCCGGGCCAGACGGATCCTCTCTGTCGCCCTGTCCATATCCTTTAGGGCCATGGGCTCGCGTACCTGCTCCCATGCCGGGTGCAAAAAGGCCTCCGCCTCCTCACGGCTTTTGATCCCCCGCCGCAAAAGCAGCTGGTATATCATCTCCGGCATACCCTCCGGCCTCTCCCATGAGGCCAGGGGCCTGTCCGCCCGGATCACTTTCAGCATCGTTCCCTCTCCCGTGTCCGTTTTGTCAATGACAAAGGCAGCCCTCCCATTTCACCGGGAAGGCTGCCCAGAGGCGTACCGTTACGCCTTTTTCACGTTCTTGGAATAATCCTTGTCGTTGCCGCCCTTTTTCTTAAAGATGTTGCGGAACCAGGCGAAGGAATCCCGGTCCATCCAGGTGGCCCAGATCTGGCCGGAGAGCAGCATGGAGGAATACACACCCGCCAGCATACCCACCAGGATGGGGAAGGTGAACTCCTTGATGGAGGCCACGCCCAGCACGAACACGGGCACCAGAGTGAACAGGGTGGTCAGGGTAGTGTTCACGGTACGGGGGAAGGTCTCCCGCACGCTGTCCTCCACGATGTCCATGCGGCTCTTTTCCCTCAGCTCGGCCATCTTGTTCTTCTCGCGGATCCGGTCGAAGATGATGATGGTGTTGTTGATGGAGTAACCGATGATGGTCAGCATGGCGGCCACGAAGGGGCTGTTCACCGGGAAGGCCCAGCGGAAGAAGCCCATGAAGGCGCACATGATCAGCACGTCGTGGAGCAGGGCGATGAGGGCGGCCAGGCCGCTCTTAAAGTCGAACCGGATGGCGATGTACACCAGCAGGCACACGAACACGATCAGGCAGGCCTTGAGGGCGTTCTGCAGCAGATCCCGTCCGGCCACGGCGCCCACGGTCTGAAGGTTCACGTAGGTGAGGTTCGCGTATTTCTTTTCCAGCTCTTCCTCGAAGGCCTTGCGCATGTCGTCGGCGTTCTCGCCCAGGTCGGCCACGCGCACCTGCAGCTGGGTCTCCTCGCTGCCGGCCTTGGCGATCTGGCTCTCGTGAATGCCCACGGCGGAGAGGGCATCCTGCACGTCCTTCACGTCGAACTGCTCGCCCACCTCATAGGTCAAAAGGGAGCCGCCGGTAAAGTCGATGCCGTAGTTCATGCCCACGCCGAATATGTTCATCAGTATGGCCACCACGATGATGACGCAGGAGATGACGGCGAAGGTCTTGAACCGGCCGGTGAAGGGCTTGCCGCTCTTAAACCGGCTCTCCCTGGCGGCGCCGGCGTAGGCGCTCTTTTTGAAGCCCAGCTTCACGCAGGCCCGCATCAGGTACCGGGTCACGATCACGGAGGTGATCAGGGAGGTCACCACGCCGATGGTCAGGGTGATGGCGAAGCCCTTGATGGAGCCGGTGCCGAAGTACATCAGCACGATGCCGGCGATGATGGTGGTGATGTTGGAGTCGATGATGGCGGACAGGGCGTTGTGGAAGCCCCGCTCGGCGGCGGACTCGATGGAACGGCCCGCGTTCACCTCGTCCCGGAAGCGCTCAAATATGATGACGTTGGCGTCCACGGCCATGCCGACGCCCAGCAGGATACCGGCGATGCCGGGCAGAGTCAGCTGCACGCCGGGGATCAGGGCCACCGCGAAGAACACGATGACGATGTAGGCGCTAAGGGAGATGCAGCTCATCAGGCCGGGCAGGCGGTAGCGCAGGATCATGAACAGCATGACCAGGCACACGCCGATGATGCCGGCGATGAGGCTGTAGTGCAGCGCGTCCACGCCCAGGGTGGCGGAGATGGCGCTGACCTCCAGCATCTCAATGTCCAGAGGCAGCGCGCCGGAGGTGATCAGGCCCGCCAGGGTCAGGGCCTCCTGGGCCTCGAAGTTGCCGGTGATGAAGGCGTCGCTCCCCTCGGGGATGGCCGACTGCACCCGGGGAGAGGAAATGACGGTGTCGTCCAGCTTGATGGTGATGGCCTGGCCCACGTTGGCCGCGGTGGCGTCGGCGAAGGACTTGCTGCCCTCGTCGGTGAGCTTGAGCCGCACCATGTATTCAAGGCCGCCGTTGCTGTTGTCAGACAGGGCCGCGGCTTCCACCACGTCCTTGCCCTCGATGACCACGCTGCCGTCGGGCGCGATGAACTCCAGGTGCGCCGGCGTGCCCACGATCTCCAGGATCTGGTTGGGGTCGTCCACGTCGGGGATCTCGATGCGGATCCGGTCCTCACCCTGCCGGGTGATGTTCTCAATCGTGGTGGTCAG
>CADAGW010000016.1 GCA_902787475.1 uncultured Eubacteriales bacterium | reverse complement strand
GCCTCCATGGCCGCCTCGTCCATGGCTCCCACATGGCAGGGCATATCCTCCGGCAAAAGGGATCTGGCGTAGGCGCTGGTGACGCACACCAGCACATCCTGCCCGGCCCCTTTCAGGGCATCCGCCGCCTGGCGGCCCTCCGCGGTGCCGCCGAATATCACGATCTGAGACATCTTTCCAGTTCTCCTGTCAGTCTTTGGTTTTCCTCCTCGGTTTTGACCGCCAGCCGGATATGGGCGGGGGAGAGCCCGAAGGAGGCGCAGGTCCTCACCAGTATGCCCTTGTCCTTCAGCGCCTGCACGGCGGCCGTCATGTCCCGCCCGAAATCGCACAGAAGGAAATTGGCCCGGGAGGGGAGCACCCTTGCGCCGAGATTGTGAAGGGCCAGCGAAAACGCCTCCCGCCTCTGGGTGTTCATTTCCGCGTCCCGCCGCATTTCGTCCATGTGCCGGGGGACCTCCCCGGCCAGCGCCGCCGCCAGGGCGTTGAGCTGCCAAGGCAGGGCGGCGGCCTCCATTTTCGCTATGGCCTCCGCCGGGCCGCACACGTAGCCCAGCCTCACACCGGGTACGCCCAGTATCTTGGTCAGCGACCCCACGATGGTAAGACCCTCGCAGGCCATGTCCCGCGCACTGCACTCCGGGCAGTAGTCGATAAACGCCTCGTCCACCACCAGGCTCCAGTTTTCCGCCCTGGCCCGGTCAAAGAGGGATTTGATCTCCTCCCGGCTCCGGGCGAACCCCGTGGGGTTGTTGGGGTTGCACAGCACCATCGTATCCCCCGCCCGGCAGGGCTCGTCGCAGAATACCACCGCCCGAGCGTGGGCCCGGGCCCGCGTGGCGTATTCCCCAAACGTGACCCTCTCCACCCGCACGGGCCCGCTCCCAAGGCTCATCGCCAGGTCGATGGCGGCGATGCCCCCGCAGGTGGGCAGTATGTTTTCCTCCCTCACCCCCGCGTAGGCGGCCAGCCCCGCCCGGGCGTCCCGCATGGCCCGGTCCGGGTAATACCGCACGCAGTCAAGCGCCTTCTCCATGGCGTCCATGGCCCACTGGGGCGGCCCCTCGGGCCTGAGGTTGGCGGAAAAGTCCAGCCACGCCCCGGGACGGCCCCCTTCCCATACGTTGCCCCCGTGGATCATGGCCAGAACCTCTCTATCACGTCGGGCCTTTCGGCAAAGTAAACGTGGGGGAATGCGGCCAGCGTGTTCCCTTTTTCATATCCGCAGACCCAGGTCCTCGTGGGATCGGAGGCCTTTCGCACGACATAGGCCGCCTTTTCATTTGACCCCGGCTCTATGGCGGCGTGGTGGAACTCGTGGGCCGGGAAGGTAAGGCCCGTTCTGTCCTCCACCGTCACATATCCGAACCGCTGGAGCCGGTCGGTCATCCGGAACCGCAGATCCAAAAATCCGCACATCTCCCGCCCGTCGATCTCTGTTCCCAGATACATGAGCCCCCCGCACTCGGCGCAGCACCTTAGCCCCCCTTCCAGGGCCTTTCGCAGGCTCTGCCGGAAGGACCGGTTTTCCTCCAATTCCCTGGCAAACACCTCCGGGTACCCCCCGCCGATGTAGACTCCGTCCAGGCCCTCCGGCAGGGCACGGTCCGCCAGGGGCGAAAAGAACACAAGCTCCATGCCCATGTCCCTGAGGGCGGCGAGATTGGCCTCATAATAAAAATGAAACGCGTCGTCCAGGGCCACGCCCATCCGGTATCCCTGCCGCCGGGGCAGGGAAATGCGCTTTGCCTGCGGCAGGGCAGGGGCCGAGCCTGCGATTTTGAGCAAAGCGTCCAGATCCAGCGTCTTTTCCGCCGCCTGCGCCGCCTCATCCACCCGGCGCAGAAGCTCCGGCGTCTCCCGGGCGGGCACCAGCCCCAGATGCCGGCTGGGCAGCTCTATGGCCGCCTGCTTGGTCAGATACCCCGCGCAGGGCAGTCCGGTATACTCCCTTACGGCTTCCTCCACCAGACGGTAATGCCGCTCGCCGGAGGCCTTGTTGACCAGCACGCCCGCGATGCCGCTCTCCTCCCTGAGGGTCATAAATCCCTTCACCGTGGCCGCCACGCTGGCCGCCCCGCCGGAGGCGTCCGCCACCAGCACCACAGGGGTCCGGGTCATGAGGGCGGTCTCCCAGGTGGAGGCGTGCATGTCCTTTGCGTCCAGCCCGTCGTAATAGCCCATGACCCCCTCGATCACCGACACGTCCGCGTCGTTAGACAGAAGCCCCCGCATGGCGTCCTCCGTCATCAGAAAGGAGTCCAGATTGTGGGATGCCCTGCCGCACACCCGCCTGTGAAACCCGGGGTCGATGTAGTCCGGCCCCACCTTGTAGGGGGCCACGGTCAGCCCCCGGCGCTTAAGACAGGCCATCACCAGGATAGACGCCGTGGTCTTGCCGCATCCGCTGCCGGTGCCGGCCAGCATAAGCCTCACGACCGCACCCCCTCGATGCCGTACATGAGGGCGTTCACGATGGCGGCGGCCACGTTGCTCCCGCCCCGTCGGCCCATGGCGGCGATGCAGTCGATCCCGCTGTCCCACAGCCTTTCCTTGGCCTCCACCACGTTTACAAACCCCACGGGCACGCCGATCACCGCCGCGTCCTTCACTTCCTTCGCCCGCTCGATGAGGGGAAAGAGAAAGGTGGGCGCGTTGCCGCATACCAGCAGCTTGGGCCCGTCAAGCCTCAGCGCCTTTTCCATGGACACCTGGGCCCGTGTGACCTGCCGCTTTTTGGCCTCCCCGGCCACGTCCTCGTCCGCGATAAAGCAGGCCCCCCGGCAGCCGAGCTTGGCAAGGGCCGATTTGCTGATGCCGGATAAGGCCATGTTGGTGTCCGTCACCACCCAGGCGCCGCCCCTGAGCATTTCCCGCATTTTGTCCACCACCCCGGGGGTAAAGCGCATATTCTCGGCGAAGGAAAAATCCGCCGTGGCGTGGATCACTCTCTTTACGATGGGCTTTATATCCTCCGGCAGGGCCGCCTTAAGCTCCGATTCGATGATGGCCATGCTCTTTTCCTCGATCTCCATAGGTCTCATGACCTGTCTCCTTTCCACGCGCCAAGCACGTGTCCCTGGCCGTCCAGCATCAGGGTGTCCACCGCCATCTCTCCCCGCACCCGGGCCTGGCAGTAATCTCTGGCCGCCCGGCACAGCCTCTCCCACACCCCACGGTATCCCGCAGCCTCCACGTCCCCGATCACCCCGTCCAACGTCACGGAGGCCATCACCTTGTGAAGCAGTTCCGCCGGCGCGCCCATCAGGGCCAAATGGGCGCACAGGGTCTCCCGCCGCCCGTCCCCGTACCGGCTGTGGGTCTGCATACTGCCCCCGGACACCTTCACCAGCTTCCCCGGCTGCCCGGCCAGCAGCACCCGCTCAAATCCCATTTCCGCCGCCGCGTCCAGGGAAAAGCCCACGAAGTTGCTGATCTGCACGCAGGCAAGCCCCGTGCCCAGTCGGGTCAGTGCCTCCTCGCCCTGGCTTCCAAACACCAGTCCCAGCTCTTTCTTTCCTTCCTCCCGGCGCACGCTCATTTCAAGGCGTATGGTGTCGGTCAGGGCCTCCTCGCTCATGGGCCTGACCACCCCGGTGGTGCCCAGCACGGACAGCCCTCCCTCCACCCCCAGCCGGGGATTGAAGGTCTTTTTGGCCAGCTCCACTCCGCCCTCTATGCCCACCGTGACGCATGCCCCACGAGGCCCGAACACGGAGCGCACCGCCTCCGCTATCATCTGCCGGGGCACGGGATTGATGGCCGCCTCTCCCACGGGGAGCTTCAGTCCGGGCTTTGTGACGGTGCCCACGCCCTCTCCGGCCCTGAAGAGGATCGGCCCGTTTTCCGGGCGCATTTCCACCTGGGCCCACACCCGGCTTCCCCCCGTCACGTCCGGGTCGTCGCCGGAATCTTTCACCACCGCGCACCGGAAGGGGGAAAGGGGAAAAATCTCCGGGGCATATTTCTTCCCGGCGGGCACGGTGATCTCCACCCTCTCCGGGCACTCCCCGTCCCTCTGCCACAGACAGGAGGCCAGAGCGCACGCCGCAGCGCAGCTGCCGGTGGTAAAGCCCTCCCGAAGCGTCTTCATGTGTTTTCCTCCCCGGCCAGGGCGAATGTCATGCCCTCCATGGCCGTCTTGTCCACCAATAGCCGCCCGCCCGAGGCCAGGCACGCCGCCCGTTCGCACACGTTGCCCACGCCCACCGTCTTTTCCACAAAGTCCGAATGGGAGAACACGCCGGGAACGGCCCTGAGCTCCTCCGCGCTGTACGTCATGAGGGGCAGGCGGTATTTTTCACAGAACCGGTTCATGGCGACCTCGTCTTTTTTCACGTCAATGGTGGCCAGCGCCTTCACCGACAGCATGGACACCCTATTGTCCTTCAGAAACCTCGCCGCTCCGGCCTCGAAGGCGTCCGGATCCACGCCCCTTTTGCATCCCGCGCCGATGACCAGCGTCCGGGGCCGCAGAAACAGCGTCACCGGGAAGGGGGGCTGTATCTCCCTTTCCGTAATGGCCACTCCCACGCTCCGCCCCGCCAGCGCGGCGGAGGAAACGTTTTGTATGGCCCTGGGGTTCTCTATGGCCAGATCGTTCTCCACCGCCCAGCTGTCTATGGCGGGCACGCCCCGCACGTCCGTGGCCGTAGTGATGACCGGCGTGGCTCCGGTCAACTCCGCCACTCTCTGGGCCAGCGCGTTGGCCCCGCCGATGTGGCCGCTGAGCAGGGGGATCACAAACTGCCCCGCCTCGTCCATCACCACCACCGCCGGGTCCGTGGTCTTGTCCTTAACAAGCGGCGCGATGGCCCTCACGGCGATGCCGCAGGCCCCGATAAACAGCAGGGCGTCCGCCTCGTCAAAGTGGGTCCTGGCCCATTCCCGCACGGGGATCCCCCTGTCCACCGGCACCCCCAGAGCGCCAGACCAGCTCTGGCCCTTTTCCGTGAACGCGATGGCACGCAGTATCATTTCTCCGCCTCCCGGAACATGTGACTGAAGGTGGGATCGTATAGCCTGCTCCGGTCATAGGGCCCGCTCAAAAATCCGCCCACCAGCACCAGCGCCGTGCGGCCTATGCCCCTGGCCGCCTCCGGCAGGGTGGACAGGGTGCCCCGTATCACCTTCTCATCCGGCCAGGTGGCCTTGTATACCACCGCCGCCGGGGTATCCGGGGCGTATCCTCCCGCCATCAGCTCTTCGCACAGCTTATCCAGCATGCTGACGCTCAAAAACAGCGCCATGCTGGCCCCGTGGGAGGCCAGAGAGCGGATGTTCTCCTTCTCCGGCACGGGAGTCCGCCCGGCCATGCGGCTGACGATCACCGTCTGGCTCACCCCGGGCAGGGTGTACTCCGCCCTCAGGGCCGCCGCCGCGGCGTTCATACTGCTGACCCCGGGCACCACCTCATAGGCAAAGCCCAGTCTGTCCAGCTCGTCCATCTGCTCCCGTATGGCCCCGTATATGGAAGGGTCGCCGGTATGAAGCCTGACCACCGTCTCGTCCTTATTCCGCTCCGTCATGGCGGCAATGACCGCCTCCAGCGTCATGGAGGCGCTGTTCATCACCGCGCACCCCTTCGGGCAGTAGGACAGCAGCTCCGGGTTCACCAAGGACCCGGCGTACACCACCAGATCGGCCCTTTCAAGGAGCCTCATGCCCCTCACGGTGATCAGATCCGCCGCCCCGGGCCCCGCTCCGATAAAGTATATCATATCTCTTTTTCTCCCTTGCGTATGATTTCATATACCGGTGACTGAATGGAGGCGGATCGTTTCGCCGCTTCGCTGCGCAGGGAGGCAGCAGGGCTTCCCTGTCATTGCGGGGCGGTCTGTAGACCGACGAAGCAATCCGTACCCCCATTGGGTGACATGGAAACAGATTCGGATCATATGGTGCAGGAAAACACGAACACCGGGTTCTGGGCCCGGAACATGCGGTAGTGTCCCACCCTTTCCAGCCGGTTCACCGCCACCTGGGCGGCGGAAAAATCCGCGTATTTCCCCATTTCCTCCGTCAAAAGCTGGGCGGTCTCCATGGTCACCGCCGTGGCGCACACCCGTATGGGGGCGTGAAACGCCTTCAGCATCGCCATGATCTCCCGGCTCTCCCCGCCGGTGCCCCCCAAAAACACGTGGGTGGGTGCGGGCAGGTCGGAGAGCGCCTCCGGGGCCCGGCCCGGCACGACCTCCATATTCTGCAAATGGAAGGCGTCCCGGTTCTGCCCGATCAGCGACAACGCCTCCCCGTCCTTTTCCACGGCGTAGACATATCCCCAGGGGCATTGGCGTGCGCACTCCACGCTCACACTGCCCGTGCCCGCGCCCACGTCCCACACCACCGCGTCCTTTGTAAGGCGCAGGGCCGAGAGGACGAGAGACCGGATCTCCTTCTTGGTCATGGGCGTCTTGCCCCGTATAAAGGCCTCGTCCTCAAGCCCCACGGGGGGCAGGCCCTTTTCGGGCTCCGGGTTCTCGATCACCGCCGCGCACAGGGGATCGTATGCCCGATCCTCGAAGGGAGCGATCACTTCGTTTTCATAGGACAGCCGCTCGCCCACGGTCATGGCCACATGCTGTAGCCCTCCCATATCCAGCGCCCGCCGGGCCCACCGGGGATCCCGCTCCCCGTCCATGAGCAGAAGCACCATACAGTGGGTGCGGGCCTCGTGGCACAGCGCGGCGGGGGAGAGGGCCCGCCCGTGGCCGGAGAGGATCCGGGCGTCCTGCCAGGAAAGGCCCAGAGAAGCGCACAGATACATAAGGCTCCCCACCCCGGTCTGAACCCGCAGTCTCTCCGCCCCGAACCGGCGCTTGAGCAAAGAGAGCATGCTGTATACCCCCGTGTCCCCGGAGAGAAGCACGGCGCAGCGTCTCCTCCGGCACCAGCTCCTCCGTCCTCTCGGCGCACCACACGGCCTGGGCCCCGTCTATGGCCGCCCTGGCCCGCAGGGTCAGCATGTCCCCGGCCCCGGGGCCCGCGCCGATCACCTCTAACCTGTTCATTCCCTCGTCTCCTTGCTTTTATAGCCCCGGGGCGTCACCAGCCGGCCCCCGATCACCCGGGTATTGGCGTTGCCCACGAACACGGTGGTAAACATGTCCGCGGGGAAGTCCCGAAGCTGGCGAAGGGTCATGACCCTGGCGGTCTCCCCGTCCCTGGCGATGTGGGCGGCGGCGCCGCAGGCCGTGCCGCCGGGCAGGGTTTCCAGCAGGATGTCGCAGGCCCGGGCCAGGTAGTCGGGCCGCCGGTGGCTGGCCGGGTTGTATATGGCCATGCACAGCCCCGCCTGGGCGCACAGCCGCAGTCTCTTTTCGATGTCCTCCCAGGGAGTGAGGGCATCGGACAGGGAGATCACCGCGAAGTCGTGGCCCAGCGGCGCGCCCAGCAGTGCCCCGCCGCTCAGCGCCGCCGTGACGCCGGGCACCACTTCGACTTCTATGTCCTCCATGCCCTCGGTCATTTCCAGCATCAGCCCCGCCATGCCGTACACCCCCGCGTCGCCGCTGGATATCAGGGCCACGGTTTTTCCGCTCACCGCGGCGTCAATGGCCATCCGGCACCGGTCCGCCTCCCGCCGCATGGGGGTCTCGATGTACTCCTTATCCGGATACAGGGGCCTCACCAGCTCGTTGTATACCCCGTACCCCGCGATCACGTCCGCCGCCTCAAGGGCCCTGGCCGCCCGCAGGGTCATCTCCTCCGCCGACCCGGGGCCGATGCCCACCACACAGATCTTCCGCTTCATCTCCGCGCTCCTTTTCTATCTCCCGGGCAGCCTGTAGAGGAACGTCATGCCCTCCTCCTGCCCCTCCAGCATGGCCCTCAGGTCCTTTATAAACGTGCCGATGCCGTCCGTGGCCTGATACAGCCACCGGTTGGCGCACCACACGTTGCCCTCCTTCACGGCCTTAAAGTCCGAAAACAGGGGCTGCATGGCGATCAGGGACTCCACGCTCTGTGCCGGGGTCTCGATGGCGGCGTTGTACACGATGAAATCCGCCTGGGCGGCAGCCTCATAAAACGCCTCCATGGTGATGTTCACCGACGCGCTGGTGGAATCCTCCCCGCCCATCCCGTCAAACACATATTTCCCGCCCGCCAGGTCGATGGAGCGGGCGATGTAGTCCCCGCTTCCCCGCACGGTCACGGTGCCGTCGGGCTTGAGGGCGAAAAACGCCACCGTCTTTCTCTCTCCCTCCGGCTGGGGCAGGGCATGAAGCATCTCCGCCTGGGCCTCGAAGGCCGCCTTGGCCTCCTCGTCCCTGTCCATCAAAAGGCCGTACAGCCGGATCCACTCCACCCGCCCCAGGGGATGGGGCTCGTTGCTGGAGCGGTCGATGAACACGGGAATGCCCAGAAGCGTGATCAGCTCCCTCACCTGCGGAGTGTGCAGGATCATCATGGACTCTATGGCCAGATCGCAGTTTTCCCGCACCAGCAGCTCAAAGTCCGGCTCGCTGTACTTGCCCGCGAAGAGGATATCGCCCCTCTCCATGGCATCCGCCGCCCTCTGCACATACCACCCGTCCTGCCGGGTGCCGGACAGGCGGATACTGCCCAAAGCGTCCATGCTGTCAAACAGGGCCATGGCGGAGGTGGCGGCCATATACACCCTTTCAAAGGGCTTCTTCAGCACGATCACGGACGGGTCAAGCCCCTCCGGCGCGTCCATGCCCTCCGGCGCCACCAGATACGTCTCCGCGTCCTTCACCCGGATAAGAGCGTATCCGCCCTCGTAATACTCCACGGAAAAACCCTCGGCGTAGAGAAGATCCATGCTCCCTTCCCGCGCAAGGCCCCCCACGGCGTCCTCCCCGCCCAGGCGGATAAACAGGGTATACTCTATGTCGTGGGGCCGGCTCATGGCCGTGGTGGTGGCTGTCACGGTGAAGGCCCGGCCCAAGGGCGCCGGCAGGACGAACACGGACTGCCCGTCCACCGTCTCGCTCTCATACACCGTATCACCCACCATCGCCCGGGGATAGTTGGGGCTTGAAAACACGATCTTCGCCTTCGCCTCCCCGCCCGTCACCGTCACCTGGGGACAGGTGATGACCACCTTCCCCGACCCGCCGGAAAACGTGAACTCCTCCGGCGCGAACACGCCGTCCTCCTGGGCCAACGCTCCCGCCGCCGCCAGGACGATCCACACCGTCAAGAGCGCCAACAATACCCTTTTCACCCGCATATCTCCTTTCAGAGTGGCACGCGCCGCATTTGTATACAGAAATGGCGGGGGGGATCGCCCCCTGTCATCGCGGGGAGGCCCAAAGGTCGGCGAAGCGATCCGTCCCCCAAAGCGCCTTTACTTCTTCTCGATGCCCTCCGACACGAACACCAGGCTGTAGGCCACCTCCGTGGCGGGCTTGATGGCGGTGGAGTCGATGATCAGGCCCAGCTTCCGGTCAAACGCCGCCACAGGCAGGTCGAAGGCGGCCTTGTCCTCGCCCTCCACCGGCAGATACTTCGTATCTCCCATCAGGGCATAGTCGATCTTGGAGGTGGTGAACCGGATCCGGGCCACGGCTTCGCCGCCCGTCACGGTCAATATGGCGTCCCCGTCCAGGCTGGCCTTGCCGCCGCCGGTCACATAGGCCGGGCAGGTGTATTCCCCGTCCTCAAGCCCCAGCGTCTTTGCGGTGGTCAGGTATTCCTCCCTCCACGCCTCCAGGGGCAGGGAATCGGAGCGGAACACCAGGGTCCTGGGGTACCACACCTGCTTCCTGCCGCTGAAGGCGGCGCAGGTATAGCCCGCGTCCAGGGCGTCCACGGGCAGGGTGAAATAATACCCCCGCTCGTCCTCCGCTATGGCGCACAGAGCGTCCTTTTCGGCCTGGGCGGCGTCCTCCGCCGTGCCGGCATACATATACTCGTAGGCGTCGCTCTTCATATACAGCCGGGCGGTGATCTGTCCGTCCGCCACGGTCAGGCGGCACCCCACCACCTTGAACATGGAGGATGACACGTCCACCTCCGCCTCATATTCCCCGTCTTTCAGCATGTCCCCGCTCACCGGCTCCATGCCCTCCTCCACGATGTCGATCACGTCGGTCATGTCCGCCTCGGACGCCACCTTGCTGGTATCCTCCGCCATGGCGCAGCCCCACACCAGGGCTGCGCACAGCCATGCCGCCAGCATCTTCCGGATCATACCTCATTCCTCCCGCTGCATACATACCGCAAAAGGGGGACAGCCCGCGGCCGTCCCCCCGAAAGAGCCTGATTATTCCTCCATCTGAGCGATGGCGGCCAGGGCATGCTCCACATAGATGGCCTGGATCTCGGGTACCTGGCCAAGACCCTCCAGCACGCACTCCACGTCGTAGCCCGCGGCGGTGAAGATGGACTTCCAGGAATCCTCCTCGTCACCGGCCATGTCGTTGTTGGCATGGTCGCCGCACACCACCATCATGTCCCGGAGCACCACGCGGGTGTAGCCCTTGTCCTTGATGGCCTCCAGCACGTCGTCCACGGAGGGAGCGGCCTCCACGGTGCCCACATAGTAATTCTCCGCGCCCTTGGCGGCCAGCACGTCCTGCATCTGGGCGTACACCTTGTTGTACTCATGCTCGGTGCCGTGGCCCATATACACGATGGCGGTCTTGCCGTCGTCGTAATCCTTGGTCAGGGAGATCAGGATGTCGGCCACCCGGTCGAAGTCCTCCTCGGAGGTCAGCAGGGGATCGGCCACCACGATCTGATCGAAGGCGTCGGCGTACCCGGCCAGCTCGGCCACCACGTCGTCGTACTCAAAGCCGTGCATCAGGTGAGTGGGCTGCACCACCAGCACCTTCACGCCGTTGTTCACAGCCCGGTCCAGGGCCTCGGTCATGTTGTCGATGTGGATGCCGTCGCGGCGCTCCACGTGGTCGATGATGATCTGGGCGGTAAAGGCCCGGCGCACGCTGTAGTCCTCCACCGCGTCGTCGATGGCCTGCTCGATGCCGCCGATGGTCAGCCTGCGGCTGTCGTTGAAGCTGGTGCCGAAGGACACCACCAGCAGCTCCTTCTCACCGATCTCGTCCTCGTTGCGCACCAGATCCAGCGTGGCGTCTCCGGTCTCGTAGTTCTCCTCGTCCTCCTCCTCGGCCAGGGCGGCAAAGCCCAGACCCAGCGCGAGGCACAGCGCCAGCATGATGGAAAGTACCTTTTTCATGTTCCGTTCCTCCTGTCGTTTTCTTTTATTGCAATTCTCCCGCGGAGAACACAATACGAATGTTTTTCTCCTTGGCGGCCTCCATCAGCCGCCCGTTGGCCCGGTTCATCTCTCCCACCGGCGCGCCGCAGTCCAGCACCGCCCCGCAGGCGAGCATCTCACGCGCGGCCTCTTCCTCGGTCTCCTTTGAGATGGGCTCAAAGGCGGGGGAGGATATGACCCTTGTGGCCAGCGACCTGGCCGTGTCGTATTCCATATCGTTCTCAAACAGGATCCCCGCCGAGAAGGGCAGGCCCATCTTCTGAAGCGCCCGGTAGTGGGCAAGCCCCTTCCCGGCCCCGCCGATGACGAATACCCGGGGCCGTCCCTGGGGCCTTGCCAGCTCCACGCTGCCCCGGCTCACCAGGTACGTGCCCTGCTTTAGGTCATACAGCCTGGCGATCCCTTCGTCCGTAAACACCTCGCCCGGCATCCCCGGCGCCTTCACGGGATCGTCCTTTACGCACATCACCAGATCCGACACCTTTTCCGCCAGGTCGATCTCATGCAGGGACATGATCACCGCCCTGTTCCGCTTTCGGGCCTCCTCCAGCAGGATCCCCAGCAGGTCGATCTTGTGCCGTATATCCAGAAAGGACGTGGGCTCGTCCAGCACCAGCACCTCCGGCTCCTGGCACAGTGCCCGGGCCAAAAGGATCCTCTGCCTCTGTCCGTCGCTGATCTGGCCGAAGTCCCGATCCGCAAGCTCCTCCGCCCGCACCCGGATCAGGGCGTCCCGCACAATGGCTTTGTCCCTGTCCGTCAGCGCGCCGAACCGCCCGGTGTAGGGGTACCGCCCCATGGCCGCCACGTCGTAGCAGGTCATCATCTCCGGCTGGATCCGCTCGGTCAGCACCACCGCCATCCGCCGGGCCGCTTCGCTCCGGGGCCATTTGTCCATGTCCCGCCCGTCCAGCATCACCCTGCCGCCCAGGGCGGGAAGCTGGCCGGTGATGGTTTTGAGGATGGTGGATTTTCCCGATCCGTTGGGGCCTATGAGGGTCAGTATCTGCCCTCTGGCCAGGCGGATATGGATGCCGGTCAAAAGCGGCACGCCCCGGTATCCCACGGTGAGGCCCTGTGTCTCAAACACCCACTCACCCATTGTCCCGCCTCCTCTGCCGCTTCACCATCAGGGCGATCACCACCGGCGCGCCGAACACGGCCGTGACGGTGCTGATGGCCAGCTCCGAGGGGGAGAACGCGGTGCGGGCGATGAGGTCGCACCCCATGCAGAACACCCCGCCCAAGAGGAACGACCCGGGTATGATCAGCGCGGGCTTGGCCGTGCCGAACAGCAGCTTGGTCATGTGGGGCACCGCCACGCCCACAAAGGATATGGGCCCGGACAGGGCGGTGACGCAGGCGGAGAGCACGCTGGAAAGACCGATCAGCGCCACCCGGAACGCCTTCACGTTCACGCCCATGCTCCTGGCGTAGTTTTCTCCCAGCTGATAGGCCCCGATGGGCTTGGAGAGGAGAAACGCCCCCGCCACGGCCACCAGGATCACCCCGCTCACCGCCGCCAGATGGGGCCAGGAGGCCGCCGAAAAGCTGCCCATGGACCAGGCGTGCAGGTTGGCCACGTTGGCCTCGTCGGCAAAGGTGATGAAGAAATCCGTCACCGCCGTGCACACGCTTCCGATCATGATGCCGATCACCAGAAGCGCCGCCATGCTCTTGACCCGCCGTGCGAACAGGAGCACCAGCAGGGTCACAAGCATGGACCCCAGGAAAGAGGCCGCCATGACGCCCCAGAAGGGCACGCCGGATACGTATCTGAGCACCAGCACCATGGTCATGCCCACCAGCATCTTGGCTCCGGAGGATATGCCCAGCACGTAGGGCCCGGCGATGGGGTTCCTGAAAAAGGTCTGAAGCAGAAAGCCGCTTACCGACAGAGCGCCGCCCAGCACCGCCGCCGCCAGCAGGCGGGGCAGCCGGATCTTCCATATCACATTGCCCGCGGGGGTACCGTCGGTACCCCCGTTGAGCAAAAGGCGCAGTATCTCGCCCGGCGTGATGGACACGCTGCCGGTGTTGACGTTGGCCACCACCATGGCGGCGAAGGCCGCCGCCAGCAGACCGAACACGGCCCCGGCGCGGATCGCTCTGTATGGCTTCTTCATTGCAGCTTGAACAGATACGTGAACTCGGTCACGCTCTCATCCTCGTTGGTCAGCATGTGATTAAAGTCCAGTATCATGGCGCCCAGGGTGTCGGAGATCTGGAAGTAGTCGGGGGTGGTGAACCACACGTTCCCCTCCTTCACGGCCTTAAAATCCGCCAGTATGGGACTGCGGGACAAAAACTCCTCCATGCTCTGGGGCTTTCCGCCCATGCTCCAGATGTACACGATGTAGTCCGCCTCGCCCGCTCCGGCGTAGAACTCCTCGGCCTCGATCTTCTGGGTGCCGCTCTTTTCCTTCTCAAGGTCTGGCAGTATGTACTCGCCGCCCGCCAGCTCCAGCATCTTCACCATGTAGTCCCCGGCCCGCCGGGTATACAGGTCGCCCTTGCTGGTGATGTAGAACATGGCCACGGTCTTGCCCGTGGACTGGGCGGGGATGGACTCCACCAGCGCCTTCTGGGCCTGGTAATGGGCCTGGGCCTCTTCCTCCCGGCCCAGCAGCACGCCGTAGAGCTTGATCCACTCCATGCGGCCCAGGGGATGGTTTTCATAGGTGGAGCAGTCCCGCATATAGGGGATGCCCAGCTCGGTCAGCTTCTCGCCCACCTCGGGCACGCTGTCGATCATGGTGGAGAACACGGCGAAGGGCGGGGGATTGGAGGCCAGGGTCTCAAAATCCGGCTCCTTGTAGCTGCCGATGTAGCTCATCTTGCCCGCGTCCATGGCGGCCTTCACGTCGTCGATGTACCATCCGTCATACTCTTGAGTGGTCATGGTCACCTTGTCCAGCGCGCCGATGGCGTGGATCAGGGACACGGTGGGGGTGGAGGATATGAGCAGGTTGTCAAGGGGCAGCTGAAGGACGGTCACGTCCTCGGGCAGGTTCTCGGGCGCCTCGGCTCCCTCGGGCACGGTCAAAAACCGTACTCCGTCCCCGTTGGTGATCAGGCGGTATCCGCCCTCGCACTCGTCCACGGTGAACTGGGTGGCGTATTCCAGCTCCATGCGTCCGGTGATGGTCAGTCCGGCGGTGTCCTCGGCCAGGGCAGTGGCGCAGGCCAACATCATGGACAGCGCCAAAAGGGCAACGAGCAGTTTTTTCATGGTTTCCCTCCATGTCTGTATTTTTCCCGCGCAAGGAAAAAGAAGCGTCCGCATTCTTTTCAGAATGGGACGCGCATACGCCAAAACCCGCGCCGAATCGCTTCGTCGCCGGTGCGCGGCCGTCCTTCTCCCTTGCCCAAGAAATCAAAGCCACAAGCAAACGGGCAGGTCTCCTGGCTTACGGCTGGAGGACATCCTCCCGGCCAGCGCGCCTTCTCGGGGCTTCCCCCAATGGCATCCGCGCCGACCGCAGGCCGATCACAGTAATGGCTGTTGCGCCGGATTCTCACCGGCTTCCCTTTTCACCCGGGCCATGCTCTCGCCCCCGGGCACCACGCTTGCGTATTGAATTGTCGGCTGTATTATACCGCACCCATATCCGTTTGTCAACGGGTGAATTGGGGCTTTTCTATTGCGCCAAGGGCTTCGGGGTGGTATACTGGGAAAAACAAAACAAGGAGTCGTCTATGAAGATATTCATCTGCGGAGATTCCACCGCCGCCAGCTATACGCAGGAGAGATACCCCATGACCGGCTGGGGCCAGGTGCTGCCGGAATTTGTGCCGGGAGCGGAGGTGGTCAACGCCGCCGCGGCGGGCCGGAGCACCAAGTCCTTTCTCTCGGAGGGCAGGCTCACGGCCATAGAACGGGAGATCGGCCCCGGGGACCTCCTCCTGGTCCAGTTCGGCCACAACGACGAAAATCCCCTCGCCTGGCGGCACACCGATCCCTGGACCTCCTACATGAACACCCTTTCCATCTTTATAGACACCGCCCGCCTTTACGGCGCGGTGCCGGTGCTCCTTACCCCCATCTGCATCCGGGCCTGGAAGGACGGGGTTCTTTTGCCCTCCCACGACGACTATCCCGAAGCCGTCCGTACTCTGGCCGCCCAGCGGGGCGTGCCCCTTATCGACATGTACGAAAAAAGCCTCGCCCTGGTCAAAAGCCTGGGCGAGGAAAAAAGCCGGGAGCTGTATATGAACTTTCCCGCGGGCATGTATCCCACCATTCCCGAGGGCCGGCAGGACAACGCCCACACCCGCCCCGCCGGGGCGGAGGCCTATGCCCGCATGGCGGCGGAGGGGCTTCGCGAATTCGGCCTGGTATAGCGCCGCTTACGGCTCCGTCAGGGCGTATTCCCCGGTCTCAAAGTCCACCGTGCAGGCATACCCGCCCTCAAACTCGCACCGTTCCCTTCTGCCCTCCAATATCTCATGCCGGGTCATGGGCCGGTACTGTACCTTCCTTTGCCACTGGGTGATGGCCTTCATCCTTTCCACGGCCTTCTCGTCCGCATCCTCCATGATGTAGGTGCCGCAGCCGTACAATAGCGACAGAAGCCCCCCGTCCACGTCCTCCGGCACGCCGAAGCCGCCCTTGATGGGGAAGAACGGGGCGATGATGCACTCGTGATACACCAAAAACTCCAGCGGGATGGCATGGCCTATGGCCTTCCCCTTGTCCCAGTCCTCGTCCAGCGCGAAGGGCATATGGTGCACAAAGTCGATATACGGAAGGGCCCAGTCCACGCACTCCTCGCTCTGCACCACCACGCCTTTGGCCCCCACGTGCCTGAAGCACTTCGCCCGGGCCATGGCGCATTCCTCCCGGGTCATCCGGTGGGCGGGGTTCACGCACTCGTCCAGATCCACCACCGAGAACACGTCCAGATACGCGTTGTCCGGCAGCGTGCCGTGCGCGTCCATACGGGCATAGTTCCGTCTCACATAGTCCAGCGCCAGCTTGCCGCAGAGCACCGTCTGCCGCCCTCCGTACCACACGCATATGTCCTCGTAGCCGCCGTCTGGCCGCCGGGCCGCGTTTTCCAGATCGAAGGAGTCGCAGTCGTAGAAATAATCCCGGTACTGGTCGTGTATGCCGAAATAATACCCCAACCGGTGGCAGGTGTCCTTCAGGCGCTTTAGGCCCTCCCAGCCCCCGGCCTTCTCGCAGGGCGGCAGGGCGTCCGGGTGCAGGTTGTCGTATCCCCGCCTCTGCCAGCCGTCCAGGTGGAGACACAGCTTTTCGACCCCCAGCCCCTTCAGCCGCTCCAGCTTCTCTCCCACCTGGTCAAAGGTGGTCAGCCTGTCGTTGCTCTGAGGATGCTCCGGGTCATAGTAGGCGCTTTCGGGCTTGATGTGGATATAGGAAATGGTGTGGCACACGGGGATCCCCACGTATTCCGCCGCCCGGGGGTTCCTCTCCGCCTTCTCCCGCAGGGTCACAAGGCCCCCCGCTTCCTTTACATATTCCCTGTATATATCCGCCGCCCGGTTGTAGTCGCTGCCCGGCTCCATGCCGATCAGGCGCATGTGCCGGTCCCCGCCGCTTCGGCCCATCACGGCCATGGAGCGAAGACACACCCTGACGCTCTCCCCCTCACGGGCGTCTACCCACAGCCCGCAGTCGAAGGGGCTCTCAGTGATCATCACATACCCGCCCCGCCGGTCATACTGGGCGAAAAAGGCCATGGTCATGCCCCGGGAGCAGGGGATCTGGGGCCCGTCGAACCGGCCCGCGCCGCCCGCGAAGTTGTCGAGCAGACACCCCTGCATAAACGGCAGGGCGGTTTTGCCCTCACGGGACTCCATCTCCATGGGAGCGGGCCACAATATCTCCCGCATGGCGAAGTCTGTGAGGGGGATCAGGTCGTAGCGCACGTGCCCCGTGGCCGCCTCCACCCACACCCGGGTCTCGATGGCGGCTCCCGGAGCCTGGGGGAAATCCGTATACCGGCAGTAAAAGCCCTCTCCTACCCCGGTCTTGTACTCGCCCGTCTCCTGCCTCGCCGAGGCAAAGGGGGCCTCCCGTCCGTCCTCCAAAATCACCCGACAGCAAAAGTCCTCCCGGGGCCTCCACTCTCCGCTCATGCCGCTGACCACAGCGCCGCCCGGGCAGGGACAGATCCTCAAATCCATACCGGCACCTCCCGCGTATTTCTGGACCCAGTATACCACATCCTCCGGCAAAAGAAAAGATTTTTCCAAAACCCGTTGCCATTCACGCCCCGCGGGATTACAATATCCATATCCCCACATCCAAGGAGGCACCATGTACATCATCGCCAGGGACGGAAGCGGAGACTTCACCTCCATTCAGGCCGCCATAGACGCCGTGCCGGTCACGCGCCGTTCGCCCGCCATACTGCTCGTCCGTATGGACGAATACCATGAGCGGGTGGTCATACACAAGGACAACATCCGCCTGGTGGGCGAGGCCCGGGACAGGACGGTCATTTCCGCCTCGGCCTGCGCCGCCGACGCGGCGGAGGACGGGGAGAAGATGGATCCCTTCCTCACCGCCGCGGTGCTGGTCACGGGCCGCAACGTGACCCTTGAAAACCTGACCATCCGAAACGACGCCCCCGCCCGGGACACGGACGGCGAGGCCCTGGCCCTATATGCCGCCGGGGACCGGTGCGCCGTTCAAAACTGCCGCATACTGGGCCGCCGCGGCGCTCTCTTTGCGGGCCCCCTCTCATCCCGCCTTGCCCGCATACTGGGCCCCAGATCCGCCCAATGCCCGGCGGCGGACCATCCCAGCGACTGCCCGCCCTCCTTCGCCCGGGCCTATTTTGACCACTGCGTCATCGGCGGCGAAAAGGACATGATCTTTGGCCCCGGCCCCGCCTGGTTTGAAAACTGCGAGCTGAACATGGGGGAGAGGGGCGGATACTGCACCGCGCCAAACACGCCCCTTGGACAGGAACGGGGCCTTGTGTTCTCCCGCTGCCGCCTCACCGGCGTCTGCCCCGCCCAAAAGAAGTGGACAGACGAAGAGGCCGCCTCCGTCACCCTGCCCTCTGTCATCGGCGGCTGGGACGACTGGCGGCCCGACGCTCCCGCCCCCACCTGGTATCTGTGCGGGGATTCCACCATGGCCGATTATCCCCCGGAGCAGAGCCCCATGACCGGCTGGGGCCAGGTCCTTGAGCCCCTCCTGCCGGAAAGGGCCCGCGTGGAAAACGATGCCCGGTGCGGCAGATCCTCCAAGCGCTTCGTGGCCGAGGGCCGGCTCTCCTTCATCGAGCTGTGCCTGCGCCCCGGCGACAGGCTGGTGATCTCCTTCTCCCACAACGACGAAAAGAGCGATCCGGGGGTGCACACCGATCCCCGGACCACCTTCCCGGAATACCTGTCCATGTACATAGACGCCGCCCGCCGCCAGGGGGCCGTCCCTATACTGGTGACCCCCGTGCCCCGCAGGCGCTTCGACGAACAGGGCCGCCTCATCCCCACCCACGGAGCCTACCCCGCCGCCATGCGGGAGTTGGCATGGAGCCGTGGCGTCCCCCTCATAGACCTTGAAAAAGCCGCCACTCAAAAGCTGGAGGCCATGGGCCCGGAGGCCGCCAAATCCCTGTTCTGCCACGTCGCACCCGGCCATCCCAACTACCCGGACGGCCTGACGGACGACACCCACCTGCAGACCCTCGGCGCCCTCGCCATGGCCCGCCTGTTCGTGTCCCTGCTCCCCGCGATACAGTGACTTGAAGCCTCCTGTCATAGGAGCAAAGCGGCGAAAGCGATACGTTTGATACAAGGCCATCAATGCCCCTGTTGTCATTGCGGGGAGCGAAGCGACGAAGCAATCCGTTCCCCCAAAAATCGTGGCGCTCGGAATGGTCACACATACTTTCTCATCTGCTTGAGCGCCGCCTTCTCAAGCCTGGACACCTGGGCCTGGGATATGCCGATCTCCCGGGCCACCTCCATCTGCGTCTTGCCGGAAAAGAACCTGCGCTCCACGATCCGCCTGTCCCGCTCTCCCAGCCGGCCCAATGCCTGCTTGAGGGACAGATCCCGCACCCAGTCGTCCACGCTGACCCGCTCGTCCCGCACCTGATCCATCACGTATATGGCGTCTCCGCCCTCCTGATAGATGGGGTCGAACAGGGATACCGGATCCTGTATGGCCTCCATGGCCAGGGCCACGTCCTCCACCGGCATTCCCAGCTCCTGGGCGATCTCCCCGGCCCCCGGCTCCCGGCCCAGCCTGTACGTCATCTCCTCCCGGGCCTTCAGCGCCTTATACGCCGTGTCCCGCAGAGACCTTGACACCCGTATGGGATTGTTGTCCCGCAAATACCTGCGGATTTCACCTACGATCATGGGAATGACGTTTGCTTGGAGAAACGGCGGCACTATAACAAAAGGTTAAATCCTATGAATCCGGTAGGGAATACATATAACCGTAACAATCGAAGCGTATAATGACATCAAAACAGAGGGTTTTTGTCGGAATTGGAAAGGAGAAACCACCATGAAGCTGTCCACCCGGGGCCGTTACGGCATACAGGCCATGTACGATCTGGCCCTGCATATGCAGGACGGGCCCCAGCCCCTCAAGGCCGTGGCGGAGCGGTCCGAGGTGCCCGAGGCCTACCTCGAGCAGCTCATCGGCGGCCTGCGCCGCTGCGGGCTGGTCAAAAGCGTCCGGGGCGCCTTCGGCGGCTACGCCCTCTCCCGGGCCCCGGGGGAGATCACCGTGGGGGACGTGCTGAGGGCCTCCGAGGGGGATTTGTGCCTCACCGACTGCCTCACCTGCGAGGACGCGTGCGAGCGGGCCTGCCAGTGCCCCAGCCGCCGGGTGTGGCAAAAGCTCACCGACGGGCTCAACCGCATCGCCGACGGCATCACCCTGCAGGACATGCTGGACGACGGCGAGCAAATGCGAAAGGAAGGAACACATCAAGCATGAAGCGGATTTACATGGACAACGCGGCCACCACCCGGGTCACCGAGCCGGTGCTCACCAAAATGCTGCCCTACCTCACCGAGCAGTACGGCAATCCCATGTCCGTGCACGCTTTTGGCCGGGCCGCCCGCCGGGCGGTGGACGAGGCCAGAAGTCAGGTGGCCAAGGCCCTGAACGCCCAGCCCAGCGAGATCTTCTTTACCGGCTGCGGCACGGAGAGCGACAACTGGGCCGTGCGGGGCACCGCCTACGCCCTCAAAGATAAGGGCAATCACATCATCACCACCTCCATCGAGCACCACGCCCTTCTGCACACCTGCGCCCAGCTGGAAAAAGAAGGCTTTCGGGTCACCTACCTGCCGGTGGACGAATACGGAAAGATCTCTCTAAACGACCTTAAAAACGCCATGACCGGCGACACCATCCTCGTGTCCGTCATGATGGCCAACAACGAGATCGGCACCATACAGCCCGTGGAGGAGATCGGCGCGCTGTGCCGGGAAAAGGGCGTCCGCTTCCACACCGACGCCGTGCAGGCCGTGGGGGCCATACCGGTGGACGTGAAAAAGATCGGCTGCGACCTTCTCTCCCTCTCCGGCCACAAATTCCACGCCCCCAAGGGCGTGGGTGCCCTGTACGTCAAAACCGGCACCAGGCTTCAGCGCCTCATGCAGGGCGGCGATCAGGAAAAGGTCCAGCGCCCCGGCACCGAGAACACCGCGGGCATCGTGGGCCTGGGCGAGGCCATAGAGCTGGCCGCGGCGGCCATCCCCGAGAAGATGGCCCGCCTCACCCCCCTCCGGGACCACATGAT
>CADAGW010000015.1 GCA_902787475.1 uncultured Eubacteriales bacterium | reverse complement strand
CCCCACGTTTGCCGCCATACCTACTGCAGCCTTCAGGCCAAAGCCGGTATGAATCCCAAGACCCTCCAGTACTTGATGGGGCACTCGGACATCTCCGTTACCCTCAACACCTATACCCATCTCGGTTTGGAGGACGCGGCGGAAGAGATCAACAGAATCGCGGAGATGGAGAACGCCAGGAGGGAGCAGGAGAAGCTAAAGCCCGGTATCGAGCAGATCGGGCGCATGGGATATTAGGAGCCCGGTCCACTCCCCTATGCCTGGAAACGGAGCAAACTGGCATCGTCATTATGGCGGTGCTTTTTTTGAGCATAGATAGCAAACTTTTCAAAAGCATGGTACAATAGAACGGTAGTAGGCCTCCCCCGGTTTTACTACTTTTTGACTACTACCCAAGGCATTCATATGCGGAGATTTGCCATATTTCGGCAAAAACTGGGTTATATGAAGATGTCAACGGAATACTTATGCAGTAAAGAAAAAATGCGCAAAACACGGCAAAAATCGGCAAAAATGGAGGATTTTGGACGGTGCTGAGGATACTTTTCGTGTGCCACGGCAATATATGCAGAAGTCCCATGGCGGAGTGTGTGATGAAGGATATGGTGAAAAAGGCCGGAAAAGAGGGGCAGGTGCATATCGAGTCCGCGGCCACCAGTTCGGAGGAGCTGGGAAACGGGGTCTATCCCCCGGCCCGGCGGATATTGAAACAGCATGGCATCGACTGCGTCGCAAAAACGGCCCGGCAGATGGGATGGGAGGATTACGCCCGGTTCGATCTGCTGGTGGGCATGGACAGGTGGAACGTAAAGAACATGACCAGGATCTGCCGGGGCGACCCGGAGGGAAAGATCCGGAAGCTGATGGACTACACAGACCGGCCCGGCGACGTGGCCGACCCCTGGTATACCGGGGATTTCGAGAGCACCTGGCGGGATGTTGTGGATGGGTGCCGGGGGATGATAGAGGCGCTGGGGCTGCAGAAAAGCCATCATAAGGTAAGTGAATAGGTCCTGTACCGTGCGACGGGCCGGCCTCCCAGGGCTCGGGCCAGGCGCAGGGAATGGGGATTGTCCGCGGGGATCCGGGCGGCGTCGATGGTGTCGACGCCGTGTTTTTTTGCGGCGGAGACCAGGGCATGGAGAAGCGGCAGGCAGGCCGCGCCGTTTCGGCTGTCCGGGGCCGCCCAGAGGGTGAGTATCCGTATCCTTTTCCCCCGGGACAGGCATATGAGGATGCCCTTGGGTCCGTCCCGCCAGGCGGTAAAGCAGTAGCGGCGGCGGATATGGGGCCAGAGGGAGAGAAGGGACAGAGCCGCCAGGGACATCGGCGCCCCCATCACCCGGGCGCAGGAGCGGGGCGAAACGCCGGGGGTGACCTTCATGCCGGGCCGATCCGGAAGCGTAGGGAGGGTAAAGCGGAAGGCGTATTCCTCCCCCGCCGGAGTGAACCCCGCCGCCAGCAGGGCCTGCTCGCTCCCCTCTCCCCCGCCGGGCAGAAGCTCCGGCTCCTCATTACTTCTCCACACGCAGATCCCGCCGCCCACGTCCGCCGCCCCGGCGCACACCGGGCCAAAGGCGCGTTCACAGCCCTCTTTTTTCCAAAAAGAAATGGCGGCCCGTATGTCCGAGGGGTCTATGCCTTTGCCCCGCAGGGCGAAAAGGCCGGTCTTCCCCCGGCGCCATACCTGAATGCCGCCGATGTTCCGGGTATAGTTCATGCCTTGAGCAGCTCCGATAACCGGAGCACGTCCTCCCGATAGGTGTCCCGGAGGCTGGGATTGTAGATGAGGCTGGCGGGGTGATACATGGGATAGAGGGTCCTCTCCCGCCAGGAAATGGCCTGGCCGTGGAGCTGGCCCACGGTGTCCCGGCTGGATAACAGCGCCTGAAGGGGCACGTTGCCAAGCGTCACCACCCACTCCGGCGCGACGGAGTCGATCTCCTTCAGCAGAAAGGGCAGAAACAGCCGGATCTCTTCTTTCGTGGGGGGCCGGTTGCTGGCCCGGCCTGTGGCGGAAACCTTGGTGGGGCGGAATTTGACCACGTTGGTCACGTACATCTCCTCCCTGGAGAGGCCGCTCAGCTCCAAAAAGGCGTTGAGGTTCTGCCCCGCCTTGCCCCCGAAGGGACGGCCCTCTATGGATTCCTTTTCCCCCGGGGCCTCGCCCACCAGCATGACCCGGGCGTTCTGCCTGCCCTCGCCAAACACCAGGAGCTTCTTTTCCCCGGTGTAGAGCCCCGAGATCATCTCCTCCAGCTCCCTGCGGGCCTTGTCCATCTCACGCACCCTGGATCTCCCTCCATTTGGCCCGTATGGCCTTGAAATCCCGCCAGGCAGCGGGCTTGTAGTTTTCGTCCCTCAAAAGCGCCGACGGGTGGTAGGTGGCGATCATCCACACGCCCTTCCTCTCCGTCCACACGCCCCGGTCGCGGGTCACCCGAAAGTCGGGCGACAGGGTATACCGCCCGGCAGTGGAGCCCAGCAGCACGATGATCTTGGGCCGGATCAGGGCCACCTGGGCCCGCAAAAAGGGCAGGCAGGCGGCGGCCTCCTCCGGCGCGGGGGTGCGGTTGCCCGGGGGACGGCACTTGACCACGTTGGCGATGTAGACCTCCTCCCGGGTCAGGCCGATGGCCTCGATCATGCGGGTGAGCAGCTGCCCGGCGGGCCCCACGAAGGGACGGCCCTGCCGGTCCTCCTCCGCGCCAGGGCCCTCGCCAATGAACATGATGCCCGCGTGGGGATCTCCCTCGCCCAGCACCACCCTGTGGGCCCCGGCCCTGAGTGGACAGCGGGCGCACCCCTCCACGGCGCAGGTGAGCTCCTCCCAAGTGACGGCTATGTCAAACCTCCAGCGCGTTGAGCAGCGGCCCCAGTATGGTGGAGAACACCTCCTGGATGTCGCTTCTGAACCAGGTGAACAGGGTGGTCAGCACCACCACGCACAGCAGGATCACCACAAAGCTGGCCACCGTGCCGAAGAAATCCGCGATGCCCGCCAGTATCATCATTCTTTCCCGCCGCTTGACGGCCTCCCGGCGGGTATAGCCTTTTTTCATATTCTGTCCTCCGTATGGGCCCGCCCCGTCACAGGGCGTCTGTCCAGCCCGGCTCCTCCCGTCCCGTCAGGGCCCCGCCGGTCTTAAGGCCCGCGAACTCCTGCTGGCGCAGGGCTTCGTAGAGTACCACGGCCACGGAATTGGCCAGGTTTAAGGATCTTGCATCCTCCCGCATGGGGATGCGGACGCACCGGTCATAGTGTTTTGAGAGCAGGGTCTCGGGCAGGCCACGGGTCTCCCTTCCAAACACCAGATAGTCGTCCGGCCCGTATGCCGCCTGGTCGTAGCGTATCTTGGCCTTGGTGCTGGCGAAATACATATTGGCCCCGGGGTTCTTCGCCAGAAAATCTCCCCAGTTTTCATATACATCATACCGCATCAGGAACCAATAGTCAAGCCCCGCCCGCTTGAGCCGCTTGTCGTCTATGGTAAAGCCCAGGGGCTTGATCAGGTGGAGACGGGCCCCGGTGGCGGCGCAGGTGCGGGCGATGTTGCCGGTGTTCTGGGGGATCTCCGGCTCCAGAAGCACGATGTTCAAATCTTCCCCGCCTCCATTTGTGACAGTATATATTCCCCCACTGAATCGGCCAGGGGACGGCCCGGCTTTTTGACGGCGTCCGACCCGGATGCCATGGCCACGGGATGGCCCGCGGCAGACAGCATGCTCTCGTCGTTGTCGTAGTCGCCGAACGCCATCACGTCTCCCATGTCCACCCCGAAATGGGCCGCCAGTCGGGCCAGGCCCCGTCCCTTGCTGACCCCGCCCGGTACGATCTCCACATTGTCCCACCAGCTGGAAAACACATTGACGTCCAGCCCCTGGGCGGCAAGTCTCGCCGCGTCCCGCTTTTCCCCGTCCCGGGAAAAGAGCACGAACTTATTGGCCTTCACGCACCCGTCGCGGTAAAACTCGTCCTCGTCGGGGGTGTATATCTGCAAAAATCCTGCCTCGCCCCGGGGGCCGGGGGTCACGTCGTGCCCCTCCGTGGACTGGGGATTGCCCATATAGACCCTCTCGGCGCAGTAGCAGATAAAGTATGCCCCGGTGGCCTTGAGCCTTTCCCACAGGGCAATGGCGTTCTCCCGCCGGTGGGTCTCCTCAAAAAGAGTGGGCCCGAACGCGGTCTCGTCCGCCCGGCAGCCGTTTAAGCCCAGCAGCGCCACGGGGAAGTCCAGGAGCCTCGCCAGCAGTCTTGCGGACTGGAAGGATCTGCCGCTGGCGAAGGCGACGCGGATGCCCCTGTCATGGCACAGGGACAGGGCCCGCCGGTTCACCGGGGAGATGTTTTTGTCCCCCAGCAGGAGGGTGCCGTCCAGGTCCGTGGCGATCAACCGCACGCTCATATGCCCTCTCCGATGCGGCCCAGGTCGTAGGGCGTCTGCTGGTACACGCAGTAGTTGAGCCAGTTCTGGAACAGGAGATTGGAGTGGGCCCGCCAGCGCACCTTGGGGGGCCGGGTGGGGTCGTCGTCCGGGAAGTAATGATAGGGGAGCTCCACGTTGGCCAGGCCCTTTTTCATGTCCCGCTCGTATTCCAGCTTCAGCGTGTTGGGGTCATATTCCGAATGGCCCGTGACGAACACCCTTTTCAGGTCCCGGCTGGCGCAGATATAGACCCCGGCGATGTCGCTGACCGCCAGCACATCCAGATCCGGCACCTTCTCCACGTCCTCCAGCCGCACCTCGGTGTGCCGGGAGTGGGGGGCGTGGAATTCCGCGTCGAAGCCCCTCACCACCGGGTTGCCGGGCCGTATGACCCGGTGCCGGAACACGCCGAAGCATTTCTTGGGCAGCTCGTACTTGGGCACGCCGTAGTGGTAATACAGCCCCGCCTGGGCCGCCCAGCAGATATACAGGGTGGAAAACACGTGCCGATCCGCCCAGTCGATGATGTGGGTCAGCTCCTTCCAGTAATCCACCTCCTCGAAATCCAGCATCTCCACCGGCGCGCCGGTGATGATCAGGCCGTCAAACTTGTCGTCCCGGATCTCGTCGAAGGTGTGATAGAAGGCGGCCATGTGCTCCGCCGAGGCGTGGGTGGCCTCGTGAGAGGCGGTCTGAAGGAGGGTCACCTCCACCTGAAGGGGGGTGTTGCCAATGACCCGGAGCAGCTGGGTCTCCGTGACCTCCTTGGTGGGCATCAGGTTCAGTATGCAGATCTTAAGGGGCCGTATGTCCTGTCCCCTGGCCCGCTCGTCGGTCATCACGAATATGTTTTCCTCCCTCAGCACCTGGGCGGCGGGGAGATCGTTGGGGATTTTTACCGGCATGGTCCCGTTTCCTCCTTTGTATCTGCGCGGTCAGCGGCCTACTTCTATGACGGCGGCGGCGGGGGCGTAGGAGCTTTTGCACAGAAGCTCCCTGCGCACTTCCTGCCCGGCGGCGTTATAATAGATCTTATACGCCTCCGCCCTGTATCCGTAGCGGGCGGCGGACGCCACCCGGGTCTCTCCGGCGGGCAGGTCGCTGGTATAGCTGATCCTGTCCTCCCCGGGGGATATGGTCTTGGTGGTCTGGGCCTCCACCCGGATGTACATGCCGCCTTCCAGCTTTTTCCCGTATATGTTCACGTGCACCCGCTTGTCGTTTGACAGCCAGGCGGATATGTACACCGGCTCGGAGGTGTCGTTGCGGAATTTCAGGTCCGTGCCCGGCCAGTCCACGGCGGCGTCCTTGCCCTTGTCCACGTAGGCCACGGGCTTGGAGTGGGGACTGCGCTCCACTAATGTCATGTTGGCCTTTACGGCGGCGTTGAACAGGGTGGTGCTCACCTGGCATATGCCGCCCCCCACCTGCTCGGTGTTGACGCCGTTTTCATAGGCCCCGGCCAGCTTGAACCCCCGCTGGGTGGTCCTCTGGCCCACGGTGCCGTTAAAGGAGAAGGTCTCCCCCGGCCCCACCCGCTTGCCGTTGATCATCGACAGGGCCAGGCGGATGTTGGACAGCCGGTTGCCGGAGGAGGAGGACGCGTTGGTGAGGGCCGAGGAGATCTCGCCGTAGCGGTCCATCATCTCCTGGGCGGTGACATTGGGCTTGACCCTCTGCCGCACCGCCTCCACGGTGCTCGCCCCGTCCCGGGCGTTGACGGCGGCGGCCACACGGTGATAAAGCTCCTCCGCATCCACCCGCCAGCCCTCCTTGCCTCCCGAAAAGGAGAAAGCCCTGGTGGCGGGGTCGAAGGAGGCCACCCTGGCGTCCACGGCCTCCACCGTCATCTCCGAGGCCACCGCCTCCACCGCCGCCTTCAAAAGGGTCTTGTCGTACCCGTAGGACACGCTGTAGGACACGTTCTCGCTCCGGGTCTGGCTGATGGCGGCGTATCTCTCCTCAAGAGATCCGCCCCGGCCGATCTGATAGGCGTGCCGGGCCACGGAGAGATAGTTGGAGCCGTAGTCCATCTCGTCGGCGGTGAGGGTCCACTGCCTGCCCTCGCATACGATGGTCACGGACAGATCCCGCCGTCTGGCCTCGTCCTTTTGGGCCAGCCGCCGTGTGGCCTCGTCTATGGACAGGCCGGACACATCCACGCCGTCGATGACGATGCCGTCGTAAAACCCCGCCCGGCTCACCGCGTCCCGCATCTGCCGGAAGCGGGTATAGTCCTGCCAGCGGCCCAGGCCGTAGCGGATTGAGAGAAGGAGGCCGGCGATCATGGCCACGGACAAAAAATAATATACGGGGCTCTTTTCCTCCCGCCTCGCGGTCCTTTTGCTCCTGGCGGCGGGCCTCTTTTGGGCCGGGCGCCCTTTGCTCCTCAGGGCCGGTCCGCTCTTTTTGAGGGTCCTCTTGGCGGTCTTCCGGGGAGCCGCCCGTTTGCCCGCGCCTGTGGACGGGGAGCGCCTTTTGCCCCTCACCGGCGACGTCTTTCGTTTCAGCGTCTTTTTCGCGGGCATCACATGTCTCCTTGCACTTTCATACTATTGTATTATACCGCTTTTCTTCCCGTTTTTTCAGGCATTTTTTGGTTACGTTTCCCGCCTTGGACGCAAAACACCGCCCGGCGGTTTCCGCGGGGCGGCATTTGGACGGCCGCAGGGAAAGGGCGCATCCTCCTTTCTTGATTGTTAACGCACTTTTATCACAAAATGCGTTTCAATTCGGCCCGTTTTTCGTATTATGTGCGTACTGCCATTTCATCTTCGCACAAATACTTCGCAGACGTATACGAACCCGCTCTTTGTAACGGCCACGCCGATACCCACATGGGTCCAGGAGCCAGACAGCTCGTTGATCCGGTGGCCCCAAGAGGAAAGAAATGCGGCGTGAGAATGGGCCACGTCCCGAGAACGGGCGATGTTTTCCCCCACGCCCTTAAAAGATACGCCCCGATCTGTGAGAAGCTGCCGCGCGTTTCCAAGCCTTGGCGACACGTGGGCGCAATAGTTGTGGTCGCGCATGTCCTCGGCCTTTTCCTGGGCCAGACGGCAAAGCTGCGCGTCCAGTACGAGGGCTGGCTTGCCGTACCTGGCCCTGTCCTCGGTCATCAGGCGGTACAGCTGATCCCTCTCCCCCTGGGCCAGGGCCCCGGACAGGGTGAGGCACAGCATCATCAGCGCCGCCAGAGCGGCTCTTAGGTATCTCTTCATACGGATCCTCCTTTCGTTTGTGATCAGGATCAGCATACCACCGCCGCCCTGTCCCCGTAAAGCAGATTTCCTGAAATTGGCCTGCCAATTTCTGAGACTGGATATTGTAGGAGGTTTTTTCATGGCTTTCCGTAAGTGTCCCCGCTGCGAACTGAACTACATACTCGACGATCAACCCCTGTGCACGGTGTGCCGCAAGGAGGTTCGCGGCGAGAGCGAGCCCAACGAGATCGTGGAGGAGCTTTGCTCCGAGTGCGGCGAGCATCCCGCCCTGCCCGGCAGCGAATACTGCCTGGCCTGCCTCAAGGCGATGAACAACCGGCTCACCGCCACCAACGACGACTCCCTGGAGCCCGGCGATCCCACCATCGGTATCGACAGCGTGAGCACCATGGACGAGATCGAGCTGGACATCGACGGCGATCTGGAGAACTCCCCCTTCGGCGACGAGTTCGACGACGGCAAAAGCGACAGCGGCGACATGTCCACCGAGGAGCTGGCCGAACAGGAAGACGCCGAGGACGACGAAGAGGAAGAGGAGTAAATGGCATGACCATATACGCCATGGGCGACCTTCACCTCTCGGGCGGAGACGACAAGCCCATGGACGTATTCGGCCCCCAGTGGACAGACCACGCCCGGCGCATAGAGGAAAACTGGCGATCCCGGGTGGCGCAAAGCGACATCGTGCTCCTGCCCGGCGACATCAGCTGGGCCATGCAGCTGGACCACGCCCGGCCCGACCTTGAGTGGATACGCTCCCTGCCCGGCAAAAAGGTGCTCCTGCGCGGCAACCACGACTACTGGTGGAGCGCCATCGGTCGGGTGCGGGACGCCCTGGGAGAGGGCATGTACGCCATACAGAACGACGCCCTTCTGCTGGACGGGGCCCTCATCGCCGGAAGCCGGCTGTGGCTTCTGCCCGGGGAGGGGTCCAAGGAGGACGACAGGCGCATCTACCAAAGGGAGGTACTGCGGCTTGAAATGTCGCTGAAGGATGCCCGCCGCCTGTCCCAGGACGCCCCCCTTTTGGTCATGTGCCACTACCCCCCCACCGACCAGGAGGGCCGTGACACGGAGTGCACGGATCTCATCTCCTCCTACGGGGCCCGGGTGTGCGTCTACGGCCACCTCCACGGAGCGGGCATCGCCTCCGCCTTCCGGGGCGAAAAGGGAAATACCCGCTACCATCTGGTCTCCTCCGACTCCCTTTCCTTCGCCCCCGCGCCGGTTTTTGCCCTCTGAATCACAATTCCGACACAATCAACAGCTTTTGTTCTGCTGTTGATTTTTTTTGCTAATTTTCCAAAAATTCGTGTCAAAGTGTGGTATTTTGTGGAGAGTTGTGGTATAATGGGGAAGCCAATGATAGATGAAGGGGGTGGGAAGTGGATATGGCCGCATTTTTCGGCAATGCGTCGCATACATTGGACCCGAAGGGCCGCGCCACCATACCCGCCGCCTACCGGGATGCCCTGGGCTCCTCCTTCACCATCGGCCTCAATTACAGTGACAGCGCCATCGTGCTCTACCCCAAGGAAAAGTGGGACAAGATCAGCCAGGATCTCTCCCGCATCCCCGAGTCCGACGCCAAGGGTATGCGCTACGTGCTCAAGATCGCCGGGTTCTCCTTCGTGGGGTGCGACCTGGACGCCCAGGGACGGGTGCTCCTGCCCGCAAGCCTCAGGGCCCGGGCCCACATTTCCAAGAACATATGCTTCGTAGGCGCGGTGAACCACCTGGAGATATGGGACGAGGACCGCTACAACAGCGAGATCGACTCCTACCAGAGCGACAAGGACGACCTGATGCAGTACGTGAACGACCGCTACTTCTCCGACCACCAATGACGAAAGGGTGTTTTCCATGCGCAGACGTACCTTGTCCCGGCTCTGCATGGTGCTGTGCTTTACCGTAGTAGCGGTTCTGGCATGGGTGCAGCTCTCCCGCGCGGCGCAGATCTCCGCCAATTCCAAGCGGATCTCCGCCTGCCGCGCCGAGATCTCCCAGCTGACCATAGACACCCAGCATCTCCAGATCCAGATATCCGCCAAGGCCAATCTGGACCGGGTGCGGGACACCGCCTCCGATCTGGGCATGGTGGCCGCGGGGCCGGAGCAGATCATGCTGGTGACCCTGCCCGCCGGCTACGGAGACACCGTGGTGGCCCAGGTACCCGAAACGCCCAACGCGGGCTGATATACCAAAGGGCCTAAGGCCAAGACATACCGCCCCGGGATCCTTCGCGGGAGGATATGCCCTTGATCGCCACAGGCTCATTCATCCGGCGGCGCGTCGCCCTGGCGATGGCCGTGTATCCCCTTTTGTTTCTGGCGCTGACTGGAAGGCTGTTTCACCTGTGCGTCGCCCGCGGCGGCGAGCTCACCGCCCGGGCCAAAAAGCAGTGGACCAGCGAGGCCGTGATCGCCCCCTGCCGGGGCCCCATCACGGACCGGAACGGCCAGCTGCTCTCAGCCAGCGCCACCGCCTATACTGCCTCGGTGACCCCCAGGCAGGTGGCGGATCCCGTCGCCTTCGCCCGGGCCCTCTCCCCCATACTGGACCTGGACGAAGAAATCATATCCCGGCGCGCCTCGGACACCTCCCGCGGAGGCGTCGTGCTCAAACGGCAGCTGCCCCGGCGGATCGCCCAGGAGCTGCGCGCGCTGATGACCACAGACTCAAGCGTCCTGAAAGGATTGTATTTGGAGCAGGACTCCAGGAGATACTATCCCATGGGCGCTTTTGCCACCCAGCTTTTGGGTTTGACCACCGTGGACGGGGAGGGCCAGAGCGGTCTTGAAAAGACCATGGACGCCTATCTGCGGGGCAAAAGCGGTGCCTCCACCAGCGAGGTGGACGGCAAGGGCCGGGGCATTTGGCTCACCGGCGGCGAATACGTGTCCCCGGTGGACGGGGGCCGGGTGGAGACCACCATCGACTACGCCATACAGAGCTACTGCGAACAGGCGGCGCGGGAGGCCATGGCGGCCAACCGGGCCAGCGGCGTGCGGATACTGGTGATGGATCCCCGCACGGGCGAGATACTGGCCATGGTGAACAAGCCGGATTTCGACCCCAACGACCCGCCCCGAAACGACGTGGACACCCTCACCTCACTCATGCGCAACCGGGTGGTATCCGACGCCTACGAGCCCGGCTCCACCTTTAAGATCATCACCACCGCCGTGGCCCTGGACACGGGCGCGGCGTCTGAAAACGATTCCTTTTACTGCGGGGGCTCCGTGACGGTGGACGGCAGCCGGGTGCGCTGCTGGAGCCGCCCCCACGGGAGCGAGACGCTGGCCCAGGGACTGTGCAATTCCTGCAATCCCGTATTCGTGGAGCTGGGACTGCGCATCGGCGTGGGCCGGTTTTACGGCTATCTCCGGGACTTCGGGTTCGGAAAGGCCACCGGATGCGGCATCCCCGGCGAAGCGTCCGGCATCCTCATCAGCGAGGACATGTGCAAGCGGGTGGACATCGTGCGCGTGGCCTTCGGCCAGAGCATCGCCGTGACGCCCATACAGCTTTTGACCGCCCAGTGCGCGGCGGTAAACGGCGGATACCTCATGAAGCCCTACGTGGTGTCCCGGGTCTATTCCGCTCAGGGCGAGCTGCTCACGGAAAACAGGCCCCAGGTGGTATCCCGGCCCATATCCAACGAAACCTCCATGCGGATGCGGGCCCTCCTTGAACGGGTGGTGGAGGAGGGCGGCGGGCGGAACGCCCGCGTCGAGGGCTACCGCATAGGCGGCAAGACCGGCACCGCCCAGGTATACAAAAACGGAGCCATCGCCCAGGGGGTGCACATCGGCTCCTTTGTGGGCTTCGCGCCCATAGACGACCCAAAGGTGGCCGTGATGGTGATCGTGGACGAGGCCAAAACCCAGCCGGACTACGGCTCCGTGACCGCGGCCCCCTTCGCCCGGGACATACTGGAAAAGACCCTCTCCTATCTGGGCATCGCGCCCCGCTATGAAAAGGAGACCGAGATGGTCCAGGTGCCGGACGCGGCGGGCATGGGCACAGACGAGGCCCAGCGGGTCATGAGATCGGCGGGGCTTTCCAGCCAGATCGGCGGCTCCGGGGACAGGGTCCTCTCCCAGCTTCCCGCGGCGGGAGCGGTGGTGGAGAAGGGTTCCCTGGTGATGCTGTACGCCCAGGGACAGGCGGACGAGCCCTGGGTCAGGGTGCCAGGCGTGCTGGGCATGACGAAGGACGAAGCGGCCCGGCTGCTGGCGTCTTATTCTCTCAAACTGAAATCGGCGGGACAGGGCGCGGCGGTGAGCCAGTCTCCGCCTGAAAACACCCCGGTGTATCCGGGGCAGGTGATCGAATGTGTATTTGAAGCGCCCGATCCGGGCGGTTGATATAGAAGGTACGGGGGGCAACAGTATGCGGCTTGGTGACTTGGCAGGCGCGGTGGGCGGCGCGATCGTCTACGGAAATACGGAAACGGACATCACTTCCCTTTGTGTGGATTCCCGGCAGGCGACCCCCGGCGCGCTGTTTTTCTGCGTGCCCGGCCTGCGCCGAAACGGACATGATTTCGCGCCCCAGGTGGTAACGGCAGGCGCGGCGGCGCTGGTGGTGGATCACAGGCTGGATCTGGACATCGCCCAGGTGCTGGTGAGCGACGTGCGCGAGGCCCTCTCCTATATGGCCGCCCGCTATTACGGCAATCCGGCGGACGAGCTGCATCTGATCGGCGTCACGGGCACCAAGGGCAAGACCACCGCCAGCTTCCTGGTCAAGTCTATCCTGGAAGCGGCGGGCTTTAAGACCGGGCTCATCGGCACGGTGGGCTCCATGATCGGTTCCCGCCAGCTGCCCACCAAGCTGACCACCCCCGATCCCCTGGATTTTCAGAAAATCCTCCGCCAGATGGTGGACGAGGGCGTGGAGTACGTGGTGATGGAGGTCTCCGCCCACGCCATGGCCCTAAAGCGCCTGGAGGGCGTCCACTTCGACACCGCGGCGTTTATCAACTTCTCCCAGGACCATCTGGACATGTTCGGCGACATGGACACCTATTTCGCCGCCAAGATGCGCCTGTTTACCGGCGGCTTCGTGAGCAAGGCGTTCTACAGCGTGGACGACGAGCGGGTGGCCGCGGCCATGAAGAAGATCCCCTCCGCCACCGGCTACGGCATACGGGGCGCGGCGGACATATACGCCAACGACATCGAGATCTCCGAAAACGGGTGCGAGTTCCTTCTGTCCTTCCACAAGCGGTTCCGTCTGCCCATACGGCTCCATCTCTCGGGCCTGTTCAACGTATACAACAGTCTCACCGCCGCCGCCCTTTGCGACCAGGTGGGGGTCAGCGCCGAGGCCATACGCCAGGGCCTTGAAAACGTGAGAAGCGTGCCGGGACGGATCGAGCTATTGGACACCGACACCCCCTACCGGGTGATACTGGACTACGCCCACTCCCCGGACAGCCTGGAAAACATACTCATCACCGTGCGGCAGACCGCCCGCGCCAGGGTCATCGCCCTGTTCGGCTGCGGCGGCGACCGTGACCACGAAAAGCGGCCCATCATGGGCGAGATCGGCGGCAGGCTGGCCGATTTCACCATACTCACCAGCGACAACCCCCGCTCCGAGGATCCCTACGACATCCTGATGCAGATCGAGGCGGGCATCAAGACCACCAAGGGCGACTACACGGTCATCGAGAACCGGCGGGAGGCCATACGCTATGCCCTTCGCATGGCCCGGCCCGGCGACGTGGTGGTGCTGGCCGGCAAGGGCCACGAGACCTATCAGGAGATCAAGGGCGTCAAATATCCCTTCAACGAAAAGACCATCGTCAGGGAGATCCTGGAGACCTTCTGACACTGTCGTTCAAATCGGATGATCGGGGTACGGATTGCTTCGTCGGTCTTACAGACCTCCTCGCAATGACCCGCCCCCGCTGTCATTGCGGGGAACGCTGTGACGAGGCAATCCGTTCTCCTAAAATCGCATGATGTCATGAAATTATCTCTCTTTCGGAGGAACCAAAGATGCAGAGACTGATCTGGACCGTATTGGTGGCGTTCGCGGCGGCGCTGGCCCTGGGGCCGGTGTGCATCGCCTGGATCAAAAGAATGAAGCTGAGCCAGACCGAATACGATCTGGGTCCCGATTCCCACAAGGTCAAGACCGGCACGCCCACCATGGGCGGGGTCATATTCGCCCCGGCCCTGCTGGCGGCGCCGTTCCTCTTTTTCCGCTACGGCGGGTTCACCGCCCCGGTGATCATGGCGCTTCTGTCCTGCCTGGGCTTTGGGCTCATAGGCTTTCTGGACGACTACATCAAGGTGAGCCGCCACCGTTCCCTGGGCCTTACCCCCATGCAGAAGATCGTGCCCCAGTTCGCGCTGTCGGTGGGGCTTGCCGTCTGGGCGTATATGGATCCCGCCATCGGGCATGAGCTGGTCATCCCCTTCACCCGGCAGACCGTGGACGTGGGCATATTCTATATCCCCATCATGATCTTCGTGCTGGTGGGCACAGTCAACAGCGCCAACCTTCTGGACGGCGTGGACGGGCTTCTCTCCTCCTGCTCCGTGGTGGACTTCGCCTTCTTCGCGGTGGCCCTTTTGACCCTCTCCGCCGCCCAGGATTCCCCCACCTATCTGAACCTCGCCCTCATGGCCGGGGCCGGCGCGGGCGGACTCATCGGCTTTCTGCGCTACAACCATCACCCCGCCCAGATCTTTATGGGCGACACCGGCTCCTTTTTGCTCCTTCTGCCCATCGTGGCGCTGGCCATGTTCGTGTCCAGCCTGTCCGATATCATCCAGGTGGGATATTTCAAATACACCAAGCATAAATACGGACAGGGCAGGCGGGTGTTCCGCATGGCGCCGCTGCATCACCACTTCGAGCTGGGCGGCATGTCCGAGGTCAAGATCGTGGCCATGTACGCCGCGGTGACCCTGGCGCTGTGTTTGGCGGCCCTGATCCCCTATATCGCCTGACGAGGAGGAACGAGCATGCGCACTCTTGTAGTCGGCATGGCCAAAAGCGGCGTGGCGGCGGCCCGCCTGCTGATGGACGAGGGCGAAAAGGTGGCCCTCACCGATCAAAAAAAGCCCAAAGAACTGACGGAAAATCTCAAACCCCTTGCGTCTTACCCGGATGCCCAATGGCGTTCGGGTGAAGGTCTATTTGACCACATTTCCGAGGTGGTTATCAGCCCCGGCGTGCCCATCGACTCCCCCGTGCCCACCCAGGCCCGGGTGCTGGGCATCGACCCGACGCTGATCGCCGAAAAGGGCGCGGTCAGCCACGAGGTGGCCGCCGCCATGGCCGAGCGGGTGCGCGCCATCACCGGCGCGGACATCGGCATCGGCGTCACGGGT
>CADAGW010000014.1 GCA_902787475.1 uncultured Eubacteriales bacterium | reverse complement strand
AGGAAAGATGACCCTGGGAGCCTTCGGGCTCCCTTTTATGATATGCCGAAGGGATAGAGATATGACAAAGGGGTTACGGGGGAGACGCTGGGCGCTGCGCGCGCCCAGACCTACGCCAAAGGGCCCAGGCCCTTTGGAATCCCTTCTTCGCCCTTCGGGCGGGACACAAGGGGTGAAATAGCCGCGGCCTCCGTTTCTGTCATTGCGATGAGCGGAGCGAAGAAGCAATCCGGGCCCCGGAAAGAAAGGACGATATGAAAAAGGTTGTTGCGCTGGTTCTGATGGTTGCGGTGTTGGCAGGAGCGGCCGTGGCCTTGGAAGCCGGGGACGGCTGTATCGTGGAAAGGGTGGGCGACGCGGCCTGCGTCCTGCCGGAAACGGCGGAAAAGAGCTGGCCCGTCCGTCCGGACGTGCTGGTGATCTACCCGGACGAGCCGGACCAAAGGTGCCTGTTCCGCCTGTGGCTGGAGGGGCCGGTGGACGAGGCCACCTTTGCCGTGGACTCCGTCCGCTGCCGCTTCCGGCCGGAGAAGGTGGGGGACAGGGCGCTGATCCGGATCGGGAAAGGCAGCATAGACTTTCTCACGGCCCTGTGCGCCGCCGAAGACACGCCCCGCCTCAGGACGACATGGGACGGCGGATACCGGGACTATGACATCAACGAGGATCTGATGGATGCGGTGAGGGCCCTGTACGCCCGCTTTCAGGCCCTGGGCGGCGACACAGAGGCCCAGCTGGCCCAGGTGGGCGAAACGCCCATGGAAACGTATTGACGCGGGAGGCGACGGATATGCACAACGAACTGACCCAAATGGACATCCAGAAAATGCAGGAGGAGATCGAGTACCGGGTGACGGTGCTCCGGCCCAAGATCGTGGAGGACGTGGCCACGGCCCGGGCCTTCGGCGACCTCAGTGAGAATTATGAATACAAGGCCGCCAAGCAGGAGCTGCGCAAGTGCGACTCAAGGCTAAGGTATCTGCGCAACATGATCCGCACCGCCAAGGTGATCCCCACCGATACCCGGGCGGACGTGGCGGGGCTGTACGACAAGATCGCCGTCTATTTTGAGGAGGATCAGGAGGAGGAGGTCATCGAGCTGGTCACCACCATCCGCCAGAACGCCATGAAGGGCCTGATCAGCAAGGAATCGCCCCTGGGCAAGGCCGTGCTGGGCCGCCGGGTGGGCGACAGGGCCGAGGTGAAGCTGGAGGACGGCGACAGCTATTTCGTCACCATCCGCCGCATAGAAAAAGGGCAGGACGACGGAAGCCTGCCCATCAACAGATTCTGATATTTTGCCAATAAACGATGAATTGAAAAGGACGGATTGCTTCGTCGGTCTTTCAGACCTCCTCGCAATGACAGGAGCGATACCAGGGCATATGATTCATGTCATTCCGAGGAGCAAAGCGACGAAGCAATCCGTCCCCCGGGTCATTCAATCATTCAGATGTCAAATCGTATGAAAAGGATAGATTGCCTCGTCGGTCATTCGGCATCCTCGCAACGACAGGAACGGGCAAATCGGGAGAAGCAATGAATTGTGTCCCCGCCCGAAGGGCGGCAAGAAGGGATTCCAAAGGGACAAGTCCCTTTGGCGCAGGTCTGGGGGCGAACGCAGGCACCCGCCAGTGGCGGAATCGTGCCGGAGAGAGCCCAATGAGCAAAGGAGCTTTTGAATATACGGATTTCAAAAGCGACTATTGCGAATTGAGGAGCAGCGCCCAGCGTTTCCTCCGTCTCCCCCGCCTCTCTACAACAGCCACCCCTCCAGGGCATAGACGATAGAGAAAAAGGAGAGGAGGGCGGCGAAGAGGACGCAGAGGGGGATGTGGAGGTACCTTTTGCGGAACACGGAGGCGAGAATGGGGTATAGGGCGTACATACCGCACAGATAGCGGGGCCCGCTCAAAAGCCAGGTGGTGCCCAGGGCCACGCAGAGATACACCCACATAAAGGCCCCGTCCCCCGGATCGGCCCGGCGGAAGGCGGCTCCCAGCATCAGGGCGAAGGAGAGGAGCATGGCCGCCGCCTGGGGAATCCAGGTGTACAGCCTCCACATCTCGCTGTGGTAGGAGAAGGCGTTCTCCACGGTATAGCGGAAGGTGTCATAGAACAGGCCCAGCTGCTGGCCCCAGTGCTCCCGCTGGTAGGTCATGAACCGGAAGGGATCGCCGGTCACGAAGTAGTTGAGGGCCACATACGCCCCCACGCCCAACAGCACCAGGCACGCGGACAAGGCGCACCCCGCCACATATCCCGCCCCCAGCTTCTCCCGCCGGGCCTTCCGGAGCATCTCGTAAAAGATGGGCACAGCGATCAGGACCCCCGGCATGCGGGTATTGGCCGCCAGGGCCCCGAAGAATATCGCCCAGCCAAACCGCTCCCGCCGGGCGAAGAGCACCGCCAGGGCGCACAACAGCAAGAACAGAGACTCCGTATAGGCCGTGGAGCAGAACACGCTGTATGGGCAGAGCATCATCAGCGGCAGTGCCCGCAGGGCGCACTCCCGCCCCTGCCGGAGCCACACCGCCCAGGTCAGGGCCACGCCGGCCCCCAGGAAGCAGAGATTGGACAAAACGCAGGCCGCCAGGGCCGTATCGCCCCCAAAAAGGGGCCGAAGGCACGCCGCCAGCGCCGGATACAGGGGATAGAACACGATGTGGAACCGGGGATCTCCCTCCGTCACGTAGCCGTTTTCCGCCAGGCCCAGGTAGTGGGGCGCGTCCCAGCGGATCCAGTAGTCCCAGGGACGGGACATGAGCCCCTCCATCTCCCCCCGGACGCGGGCCGCGATCAGCAGCGTTCCGACGATCAGGAGCCGGGAGAGCACGAACCACACGCAGGCCCACAGCAAAATCCGCCTCCCCTGGGGCGGGTCTCCCTCCGGCAGGGCGGGGGGATCCTTGACGAAATACCGCCATAAAAGGCAAAAAAGGCTGGCTCCCATGGCCAACGCGGCGTAAAAGGGAGCTGCCTTTATGCACAGGTTTTGAATGGTCACAGCCATTCGGGCTTCAGCCTCCTGGAAATGAGGAAGGCGCCCTCCTCCGGGGCGGTCCTCACCCGGCAGAACACGGGAATGCCCGTGGCCCTGGACACCTCGTCCACCATCCGTCGGCCCTCCGAGAGTACCTGGGGGGTGGTCTCGTCGCCCAGATTGGTGTTGTCGATCAGGTACGCCGCGCCGATGCGGGCCCGGCGCTCTATGCGGTCGATCATGTCCCTCGTGTCCTCCACCGTGCCGGTGCGGGGACGGAAGGGATTGACCACGATGTACATATCGCACCCGGTGCGCTGGAACTGGGGCCGGTAGCGGCCCAGGGCCGCCGCGCCGGCGTCGTCGCCGCCCACGTCGAAGAGCACGCGGAGATCATCCCGCTCGAACACGGACAATATCTCCGGGCCCAGTATGGGGATATCCGCGGCGGTCAGGGCGAAATCCGGGGCGAAAAGCTCCACCCCGGCGCTTTTCAGCAGCTCGCTCTGCTCCGCGCTGCGGAAAAAGGGATTGACGATGTCCAAGTCCACCACCGCCGCGGGCAGGCCGGAGGATCGAATATCCAGCGCGGCGGCCAGCGAGATCTCCGTCTTTCCGCTGCCGTAGTGTCCGGCGATGACCTTGATGCGGTGGCCCTGATTCCAGATGCTCATTGATTCTCCTGCTCCGAGAAGGGATCGTCGAAATTGTCGTCCTCGAACATGACGTGCCGCTTGCTCTTTTGCTCGTCGCCGAACATGACGTGATAGCCCTCCCGGGCCCTGGGCGCGATCTCCGGCTCGTCCTCGGCGAAGGGGTCGTCCTCAAACTCGCCCGCCTGGGCGGGTTTCTTTTTGGCGGCAAACACGTCTATGTCTTTCCGGGGCTTTTTCTCCTGCCTCGTCTCCTGGCCCTGGACGGCCTGGCGCTCGGCCAGGGTCATCTCGCCCTCCTCGGCGTATATGATCTGCTTTTTGCGGAACCACAGCCAGTAGGGCCGCCAGCGCACCATCCACACCAGCCAGTCCACCACGATGCCCGCCAGGATCATGATCAGGGCCACGATCTTCCAGTGGGCCCCGAACCAGCCCAGAACGCCGCCGTCCCGGGTGGTGGAGTTGATGGAATTCCACATCAGGTCAGTGATCCACCGGGCCCAGCCCAGCATGGTCTTGACCAGCCAATCGATAAATCCGCTTTCGCTCACGGATGGGTTCTCCTTCCATTGTCGCGGCGCTTATCCGGCGCTTGTCAGTGTGACCTTCAGCTTTTCGGGATAGACCTCGAAGGTCAGGTCCGGTTCGTTGTCTACCTCCACCATCACCGGCAGCTCGTATTCGCCGGCACTGAGGCCCGACACGTCCACATAGGCGATCAGGGCGCCCTTGTCCAGGGACTGCACCGAGGAGTAGGGCCCGGTGACCTTGATCTCCGCCTGGTCCAGGGAGAGGACGGCGGTCAGGTCAGACCCCGCGCCCCGCACGGCCACGCTCACCTTGTCATAGCGGTCGGTGGACTGGATCTCCTCTACGTATACCGTCACGGTGACCTGGGCGCTGGAGGTGTATTTCAGATCCGACACGCCGCTCAGGGCCGATACGGTGGAAAAGCTCTGCTGGGCTCCCGTCACGTCCACGGGCACGATGGCGATGGTGTCCAGGGATTCCAGCAGGGTCGTCTCTCCCGCCACCGTGACCACCGAGGGATTGATCTCCACTCCGGAGATGCGGTAGCCCTCGGGCAGAACGCCGGTGGTGCAGGTGACCGGGTCGCTGGCCACGGTCAGCTGCTTGACGGGATACACGTCCACGCCCACATTCACCGTGGAGGTGGACCGGGTCAGCGGAAAAGTGATCTCCGCGCCGGAGGCGTCCAGGAGGGTGTAGGACTCGGCCCGCACGGTAGAGGCGGTCAGCTCCGACACATCCATGCGGATCATGGCGGAGGACACCTGCCGCACCACGGAGGAGGGGCCGGAGACGGAGATGATGGAGGGGTTTTTCTGGGTCAGGCTGTACCAGTATCCCGCGGCCTCGCCCTGATCCAGATAGATGTTCACCGGCACGGTGCGCTGATCCAGCTCCTCCACCTCCAGGGCGATGGTCTCGGGCACGATGTCCACCACGTCGCCGTAGGCGGAGGTGCCGGTGAGGGTCACCACCTGGGTGCCGGTTTGACGGATGCGGGAAAGATCCAGTTCCACGCTGACGCTGTCCGCGGTGACCCGGGCGTAGTCGCTCTGGGCGGCCCGCACCCTGACCCGCACGTTGGCCAGCTCGCTGGCGGCGTCGGTGAGCAGGGCCAGCTCCCGGCCCTGAAGCACGCTCTGGCCGGACACGATCACGTCCACGCCGCTTAAAGACACGTCCCGGGTGATGGAGGAGTCGGAGGATATGACATAGCTCCACAGAAGCACGGCGATGAGCAGGGACAAAATCTTCCAGCCCAGGTTGTGGGCCACCAGCCGGTACAGCCGCCTGCCCAGATCCCGGGCGGACGCAAGAAACGCTTTCATTTGGCCGCCTCCTTTCTGCTGAACAGGCGCTCCCTGAGGGACCGCTTTTCCGGCGCGGCGGGAGCGTAGAGGTCGGTCAGAAGGGCAGTGAGGCTCCTGGCGTCCAGGTGGCGGGTGAGCCTTCCGTCCCGGGCCACGGACAGTATGCCCGTTTCCTCGGAGGCGATGAGCACCACGGCGTCGGTGGTCTCGGATATGCCGATGGCCGCCCGGTGGCGGGTGCCCAGCTCCCGGCTCAGGGCGGTGTTTTCGGTCAGGGGCAGCACGCACCCGGCGGAATGGATGCGCCCGGCGCGGACCACCACGGCCCCGTCGTGGAGGGGCGTGTTGGGCTCGAATATGTTTTCAAGCAGGGCGGCGGTGATCTCCGCGTCCAGGCGGGTGCCGCTGGGCAGTATGTCCTCCAGACCCGTGTGCTGCTCCAGCACGATCAGCGCGCCAACCTTGCGGCGGCTCAGGCTCACCAGGGCGTCGGTCATTTCCTTGACGATCTTGTCGCCCTCTATCCGGGACCGGTCGGAGGGGATGAACAGGCCGCCCTTTATGGAGTAGCGGCCCATGTGCTCAAGGCCCCGGCGGATCTCCGGCTGAAAGAGCACCACCAGCATGATCAGGCCGATATTGACCACCTGCAGAAGCACCCAGTTGAGGGCGCTCAGGCCCAGCACCTCGGACAGCCAGGTGACGGCCAGGAATATAAACAGGCCCTTTAAGACCGAGTTGGCCCGGGTCTGGCGGATGAGCTTGACCACCTGGTACACCAGCACCGCCACGATGGCGATGTCCAGGGCGTTGCGCCAGGTGAGACTATAAATCAGGCTGTGCCATAAATTGAGAAATTGTTTCCATACGAAGGAAAGCTGAGACATAGGCGACCTCCGGCAGATTCTCCAATTACATTATAATACAAAAGCGGCCAAAAGCACAGCCCTTTTTGGAGGAATGGCCGTAAATTTTCGGGTGGAAGCATCCGGCGGCGGCCGTCAGGCCGTGCGGGGGCGGCGGAAGCGGGGGTGGGAAAAATCGCCGGGGCCAAAGCCCACGGGGGCGAGATATGTCCGATAGACCTCGTTCATGTCGGCGTATTTGGGGCCGTGGCAGTCTGTGCCGATGGTGATGGGCACGCCCGCCTCGAAGGCGCCCCGCACGAACTCGGCGTAGGCCCGGCGGAAGGGCTCCGGGTTGTCGCCGCCGAAAAAGCCCACGTTGGCCTCCATGGCCTTGCCGTTTTCGGCGATGGCGGCCCACAGCTCCCGGTGGACGGACTGGGGGATGATGGAGAAGTCGTGGAAGGGCGCCTGGCGGCCCTGCTTGTCCTCGTAGGTGCCAAAGAAGCAGTAGGGGTGGCCCACGATGTCCACCAGGGGCGACTGGGCGCAAAAGAGGTTCTGCCGGTGCATGTCCCTTACGATCACGTCCTGGGTGCGGGGGGCTTCCAGTATCCAGTGGGCCGCGCCGATGACGTATTCCACGCCGCACGCCTCAAGCTCCTCGGCTGTGAGCGGAAAGGCCACCGGCTCCGGGCCGGGCAGGCCGGGCGCATGATACCCTTCCCGGCTGCCGTGCTCCCGCACATAGGCCTCCAGGTATCCCGATATGGTGGTCAGCTCCACCCCGAAGTGAAAGCCGGGCCGGGCATACTGGAGCACCAGCTCCCGGGAGGCCTTCAGAAAGTGGATCCAGGAGGGGTCGTTGACGTGGTCGGTGAGGCCGTAGTCCGTCATGCCCTGCTTTTCGGCCTGGGCCACCAGGTCCGCCACGTGCAGGCTGGCGTCGTAGCTGGCCACGGAGTGTATGTGCCAATCCGAGGTGTAGAAGGGCTCGTTCATGGGAAATGCCTCCTTTATGGATGTATGGAAGTGAAACAGCAGGATCACGAACCGGCGGAGGTGTATTTTCTGACCCCCACCCGCCACAACAGCCAGGCGGGCACGAGAAACAGCGGCGCGGCCAGGGGCAGAAGGCCCCATGCCCAATTGTCCGTCCGGCCGATCAGGTACATCAGCGGATAATACTGGAACAGGGCGTAGGGGATCACGTAGGTGCAGAATTTGAGAGCGCCCCGCCCGTACACGTCCAGGGGGTACGCCCCGTATTCCCTGGCCCCGTCGGTAAACACGTTCATAAACTCCAGCCCCTCCAGCGTGAAAAAGCAGATGGCGGCGTAGATCACGAACAGGGCGGAAAACAGGGCCGCGCCGCATACGCTCATGAGCGTCAGCACCAGGTAGTGGTACGCCGTAAAGGGCACGGGGGCCAGCCTCACGCCCCAGACGAGCATGAAAAGGGCCTGAACGAGCCTCCCCACCCGGCTCAGCTCGATCCTTTCGCAGAGCACCTGCATGACCAGTCCCCGGGGCCTAAGCAGCATCCTGTCAAGCCTTGCCTCCCTCACGATGACGCCGAAGGAATCAAAGCCCCGGAAAAAGCATTCCGCCAGAGAAAAGGAGGTGAGGATCACCCCGGCGGACAAAAGACATTCCCCCAGGGTGTAGCCCGCCACGCTGCCGAACCGATCCAGCAGGAAATACATCCACAAAAAAGACGTAAAGGAGACCAGGAAGTTGCCCAGTATGGAGAAAAAGAAGGAGCGCTTGTAGGCCATGCGGCTTTTCAGGTGCATGGAGAGGCATTTAAGATACAGCTTCATCCTTTAGCCTCCCTGCAGGCGGACCTTTTTAAGGCCCCGTTTGCTCATATACAGCCCCAGGGCCCCCACCGCCGTCAGCCAGAACACCTGAAGGGCCATGGCCCCCAGGGCCCCCGTGCCGGACAGGTCGCCGGAATAGATGCGAAGGGGGGCGTTCAGCATGGCCCCGAAGGGAGAATAGGACAACACCCGGGCCAGCGCGTCCGGCATGAAGGGCAGGGGTACCAGGGCCCCGGAGAGAAGGTCCGACACCGGGGTCAGTATGGACCTTAATCCGTCCGCGCTGACGGTATAGAAGCAGGAAAAGTACACCACCAGGGAAAAGGCCACCGTGACAGCCAGGCACAGGATAAGGGACAGAAGGAAGCAGAGAAACGCCCCCAGGGACGCCGGGGCGGACAGGCCCCAGGGAGCGGGCAGAAGGGCGGAAACCACCAGTATGGGCCCGCACCTGAGGGCCGCCCGGCTGACCCGAAGGGCCGCGTTCCGGGCAAACCACATGCCGTACAGGCTCACCGGGCGGCACAGCTCGTAGGCCACGTCCCCGGAGCGGATGGTCTCAAAGAGCTGGTTTTCAAACGTCCAGGTGTTCAGCATGGCGAAAAAGGCCTGCCTGAGCCATATATAGCTCACCAGCGCCGAAAGCTCCATGGGAAATCTGTCCGCCCCGCCCCGGTACAGGGCCCGGTACAGCTGGGTCTCCATAAATCCCCAGAAAAACTGGGTGAATATCCCCGCCCAGGCCGCCGCCCGGTATTGAAGTCCCCCCAACAGCTGCATGCGGAAGAAGGTGAAATAGGCCTTCATGCTCCCTCCTATATGCCGTATCGGCGGTACAGGGCCGCGGCCTGCTCGTCCAGAGAGCTGGCATCGGGCAGAGCGGCCTTTACGTCCTCTATGCTTCCGTCCATCAGCAGCCGCCCCCGGCCGATGAGCAGTACCCGGTGGGCCAAAGCCTCCACGTCCTGCATGTCGTGGGTGGTGAGCAGCACCGTGGTGCCCCTCGTCTCATTGATGCGGCGGATAAAGGAGCGAAGCTGCAGCTTGCTCACCGCGTCCAGGCCTATGGTGGGCTCGTCCAGGAACAATACCCCGGGCCGGTGCAGAAGGGACGCCGCCACCTCGCACCGCATCCTCTGGCCCAGGCTCAGCTGCCGGGCGGGGACGGTGACGAGGGAGGACAGGTCCAGCATCTCTGTCAGCTCCTCCAGGCTCTCCCGGTAGGCGGTTTGATCCATCCGGTATATATCCCTGATCAGGTCAAAGGAGTCGATCACCGGCACGTCCCACCACAGCTGGGACCGCTGGCCGAATACCACGCCGATGTGGGACACGTGCTTTTTCCGCTCCCGCCAGGGCACCCGCCCGTCCACCAGGCACGTGCCCGAGTCCGGGGTGAGTATGCCGGAGAGGATCTTGATGGTGGTGCTTTTGCCCGCGCCGTTGGGGCCGATGTAGCCCACGATCTGGCCGTCCGGTATGGTGAAGGAGACCCGGTCCAGGGCCTTGACGGTATGCGTGTCCCGGTGGGCCAGCGCGGCCACGGCCCGGATCAGGCCCCCGTCCCGGGCGGCCACCCGGTAGGATTTGGAAATGGCTTCGACCTGGATCATGATATCCTCCGGGCGTTTTTCGCCCCGTCGATGGGAAAGGCCCGCAGCCCATATCCATCATTTTGAAGAACCGTATCAAAAACTCCATACAGAGAAAGGGAGTGTATTGTATCATATGAAATGGTGCCTGTCAAGCGGTTTTTCCAAAATGCGGTGGATGGAGAGGAAAGAATGTGATATGATAACCATATACGACCGGGCGGGAGGAAAAGAGTATGGATCAGAGTCGGCTGGACAGGGCGTTTGATGTGCTTCGCCGCGCGGTGGAGGACGGCCGGGTGCCGGGCATGGCGGCGGCGGCGGGGGGCCGGGACGGGCTGTTCCGCCTGGAGGCCTGGGGGCTTGCTCAGGAGGTGCCGAAAAAGGAGCCCATGACGAAGGACACCACATTCGACATCGCCAGCCTCTCCAAGCTGGTGGGCACGTGGATGTGCGTTTTGCCGCTTCTTAAAAGCGGGCGGCTGACCCTTGAGACCACTCTCTCTGAGGCCCTCGATTTCCCCGTGCGGCCCGAGTACCGGGACGTGACGGTGTGGAACCTTTTGACCCACACCGCCGGGTTCATGCCTGGGATGCACGTGGAGGAGCTGGGGGACACCCGCCGGGCCCGGATCCAGGCCCTTCTGACCGTCACCCGGCCCCAGTACCCGAGGGGCGAAAAGGTGCTCTATTCCGACATCAGCTTTATCTGCCTTGGGGAGATCGTGGCCAGATACTACGGGAAAAGCCTGGACAGGGCCGCCCGGGGGCTGTGGGACGAGCTGGGCATGACCCACACCCTCTACAACCCCGGCCCGGAGGTATACTGCGCCGCCACGGAGATCAAGGACGGCGCGCCCCGCCGGGGCCAGGTCCACGACGAGGTGGCCCACGCCCTGGGCGGGGTGGCGGGCCACGCGGGGGTGTTCTCCACGGCGGAGGACCTGGGTTTGTTCTGCCGGGCCATACTGCCCGGGGGAAGGGCGGACCTGTTCGGCGAAAAGTGGCTCCGGGAGAGCTTCACCAACCAGACCGCCCGCCTGGGGGAAAACCGGTGCCTGGGGTGGATCGAGTACCGGCGCAAAAAAGAAGGCGGTGTGGTGGGCCACACCGGCTTCACGGGCACCAGCATATGGATGGATACGGAAAAGAGCGAATACGTGATCATACTGTCCAACCGGGTGCACCCCACGAGGGAGCGGTACGCCATGGGGCCGTTGAGGCAGGAGGCCATGGACATACTCTACCCGGAGGAGTGAAACGATTCCGCTCCTATACAATGGCAGAACCAAAGATCGTCACAGATCGGTCACGTCCCCCTGGCTGACCAGGGCAAAGTCCCCGCCCGGAAAGCTGTCCATGCGCACTTTGGCCCGCCTGCCCTCGCAGGCCCTGACGCAGGTCACGGCCTCCTCCCCCTCCGGCCTCTCGATCCGGCTGTGATCCAGCACGACCCGGGTCTCCCGGTTGTTGTCCATATCCTCAAATATGGGCTTTGCCAGCGTCACCAGCGTCTTTGCCCGCAGGGAGGAGTGGGTGATCCACACCCAGTCCGCCGGGGTCTTTACGTATATCAGCGTGTCGATGGGGGCCCGGCAGTCCAGGTGATCGAAGAGTATGTTCTTCTGGGGCACGGCCCGGGCCCCGGGATAGCAGCTGCGGCTGTATTGGTCGTTGTCGTAGTGTATGCTCAGGGCCACGGGCCGCTTCTTGGCCAGGGTGATGTCCCGGAACACGATGTTCTCGCACCCGCAGTCATAGACCGTGTCGTGCTGCACGCACCGCCAGGTAATGCCGTCGGGATAGGTCACATCGCCCTTTTCGTGGCAAGGCGCGTATTCCGACACGTATTCCGTCAGATCCCGCCGGGCCACCACCCGGTACACATACCCGTTGGGCCCCACCGCCGCGTCGGAGTGGCGGTATTTTTGTCCCTTTTTCCAGTCCAGCCAGGCCCCGCCCAGTATCCGGGCGAAAAAGCCGGTGGTGCTGTCCTGATCAAGGTCCACGCACTGCTCTACCACCACGTCCCGTATCCAGCCCAGCTCCGGGCAGCCGATGAGATAGTCGTGGGCGTTCAGGGCCACCGGGTCGTCGAAGGTGCGGAACCGCCCGTTCACCAGATGCAGATGCTCTCCCCGGTTCACGTGCACGCCGTCCTTCCTGCCCTCCACCCATATGGTGTCGATGAGCACGTGCTCCCAGTTGGACAGGTGGATAAAGTAGGGCTCCTTGGGCAGATCCAGGCACACCGCGTCCCGTATGGTAAGCCGCCTGACACGGTAAAAGCTCAGCTGGCCGTTCAGACCCGGCACCCTCTCTCCCGCCGTGCCCTCGTATCCGGCGCACTCCAGGCGCAGGCCCTCCACCAGTATGTCCTCGTCCGTCTCCCCGGTGAGGGCGCCCCGGTTCACCAGCACGCCGCCCTCTCCTCCGGCCCGCCGCAGGATCACCCCACGGCCAAATCGCAGGGCCGTGCCGCCGTGGATCACCAGCATGCCCGATATGGGGTACACGCCCGGCTCCTCCACTCGCACCTCGCCGCCCCGGTCCAGCAGGGCCTGGAGCCTTCGGACGTTTTCCCGGGGATCGCCGCCGGGCAGGGGCATGGACTCTGTCATGGGGAACGCCTCCTTTTTGCGGGTCGTATGCCACAAACGGGATATACAGGTTACGGATTGCTTCGTCGGCCCTGCGGCCTCCCCGCAATGACACGAAAGAACCAACTGTCATTGCGGGGAGCCTGCGGCGAAGCAATCCGTTTTCTGCTTCAGTGTGTCATTGTACGGTCTCTATGCGGGTCTCGAGGGGCTTAAGCTCCGCCGTGTACACCCCGCCGGGATATCGGACGGAGGCGGTGACGCTCTTCTCGTCGTTGTTCATCAGCACCAGGGCGCGGCTGGCGGGGAAGTAGGCCGCCTCCACCATAGGCTGGTCGCTGACCGCCGCGGCGGCGGGATCCGCGCCGGTGAGGGACAGGAGCATGTCCAGTATCATCCGGGCCCCCAGGGGGCTGTACGCAAAGCCGCCCATGTACACGGCCCTGCCCTTGCCGAAATCGTGGATGGTCAGGGCGGGCACGCCGTCCTTTTCAAGGAGCACCCGGGTACCGGGGTCGGTCAGGCGGATGCCTGGGGCCGCTGTCACGGCCTCGCCGCACACCGGGAAGGGGCTGGCCTCCTCCACTTCGTACTGCCAGGGCATGTGGCAGGCCCAGGAGCCGTCGTCCTGGTCCACGCCCAGCACGTGGGAGAGGGCGAACCGGGTGTCGCCGCCGGATACCGCCGAGGGCTCGCCCGCGCCGATCAGGGAGCCGCCCTCGTAGACGAACCGGGTGACCTCCGTCACCAGGGCCTCGTCCCGCCAGGCGTCCCCGCCGCTCCAGGCGTCGCCCATGCGGCCGGCGTTGATCAGCACGTCCACGTCCCTGAGGGCCCCGTTTTTGACGTCCTCAAAGGATATGAAGCTCACCTTCACCGGCAGGCCGGAGAGGGCCTCGTTGATGTGGATGAGGATGTGCTGGTCGGTCTCGTGGAAGTGGCCCGACAGGGTCCAGGACCGGAGAGACCCCCAGGTATGGAGCACCGCCACGCGGATATGGAGGTCCGCCGGCGCGCCCACAGCGTGCAGGGCCTTCAGGCGGCGGAAGGTGACGGCCATCTCCTCTATGGCGTCGTTGAAGGCGCTCTGGCCTATGGTCAGGTGCAGATACCCGCCCAGGCCGATCCGGTCCACGCTCTCCCTGGCCAGGGCCCGGCGCACGTGGAGCCAGTAGGCGTAGGCGTCCTTTTCCGGATGGCCCCCCTCCGAGAAGGTGGGAAGCCCGCCCAGGCCCACCGGGAACAGGTAGGGATGGAAGCGGAGCTCGTGCACGGGTACCTGGGCCCGGGCACACAGACGGCACTCGAAGCCGGAGAACACGCATTTGATCAGCCCGTCGAAGCCTATGGAGGAGAAGTATTTGCCGCAGGGCTCCATGCCCACCCAGCTGTCGTCGTAGAACACATAGGCCTCTTTGCCGAAGGAATGGATGATGTCCACCAGCTCCTTGGCCTTGCCCGCCACGAACCGCTGGATGAAGTCCATATAGTCCTTTTTGTGGGCTGTTGGCGGCCGGTGGGTGGCCTGCAGGCGGCCCTTGTTGATGAAATCCTCGGCGGTCAGGGCGTATCCGTATTCCGCCTCGAAGGCCTTGAGGGCAGCGGGGCTGACGGTAAAGTCATAGCTGGCCCAGTCCACGAACCGGGTGCGGCGGCGCATGTCGCTGCCGAACACCCACACGAAGTTGTAAAACAGGGAGGTCAGGCGGATCACGTTGGTCTGGGGATTGTCCCGGCACCAGTCCTTCAGCCAGCCCTTGAGGTATTCCCAGGCCAGGGGATGGCGGGGATCCAGCTGGCGCAGATGCTCGCTGGTCCAGTGGTTGGTGGTGTGGTTGTACATGTTGATCTCCTCCCACACCCGCCAGCACAAGAACGACACGGTGTAGCGGTGCCATTTCTCGCACCCCTTCACGGTCACTTTGCCGTTTTCATAGCTCCAGCTCTCCCGGGGCAGGAGCATGTCCACTGTCCGGTCCCACACCTGCCAGTACTCCATGGCCTCCGGGGTGTCGTTGATCTCAAACTGCTCGTCGAAGAAGCCCTTGAGGGGCTCGATCGTGAGCGTGTCCTCCGTGGCCAGCGCCGCGTCCGACATCAGGAATACCTGCTGCTGGGCGTCCGGATGGGCCTGGGCGAAGGCGTTGTGCTCCCGGATGATGCAGATGGTGGAGTAGATGCGGTAGCCCGCCTCCACGATCTCGGGGGACAGCTTGGTGCCGTCACTGTCCCGGATCACGTCCGCGCCCCATTTTTCGGCCATTTCCAGCGTCAGTTTCTCGTAGCCCGCCTCTCCCGGCAGGGTAAAGCCGCCACGGCGAAAATCCTCCATATCTTTGGCCCCCTTTATCCTCTTTTCGATGTTTCCTATATTATTCATGTCCCCGCCCGAAGGGCGGCAAGAAGGGATTCTTAAGGGCCTAAGGCCCTTAAGTGAGGGGCCTGGGGGCGCATAGCCCCCAGCGTTCCCCTTCGCCCCCCCTTATTCCCACTCCACCCTGGCGCCTTCGCAGTCCTCGAGCTGGGTGGGCGTGCCGTCCCAGGCCTCGCCCCGGCCCACGAAGCGGAGGGTGCTGTCCGTGAGGCGCAGGCCCTTTACGCTGCGGGCATAGAGGCCCGGTATGGCGTGGGGGTACACATGCCGACCCGAAGGCTGCTCGTCGAACAGGCCGCCCGGCTGGGTGCCCCGCCTTTCAAAGGTGAGATGGATGTCCTTCATGCGCACGTTTTCGATGGGACTGTCCCCTTCGCCGCCCAGGAACAGACTGCTCTCGCACTGCAGGCGGATATCGGAGAAGGACAGATCCCGTATGATCCCGGGGAAGGCGCCTTCTTTTCCCCGGCGGGGGGTGCAGCTCACAAACAGGGGCTCGCCCTTTCCCCACCAGCCCGGCGCGCCGGGCACGTCGTAGGCGTCGGCGTAGCGGCGCACGCCGCCCACCAGGTGGTGGATCTGTATGTTCTCCACCGTGCCGCCGTCCCGCACCCATATGCCCGCGGCCCGGGAGCAGTCCTTCACCACGCAGTCGGACAGCACCACGTTTCGGATGGCCCCGTGGGTCTCCGTGCCGATCTTGAGGGCCGAATCCCGGGAATGGAGCACGCAGCCGGATATGGTCACGTTTTCGCAGGGCCCGTAGCGCCGGGCCATGGGGGCGGTGGATTTGAGCACCACCGCGTCGTCCCCGGTGTGCACGATGCAGCCGGAGATCACCACGTCCTGACAGCAGTCCGGGTCGATGCCGTCGTTGTTGGCCCCCCGGTCGTCGTTGAGGATGCGGATGCCGTCGATCCGCACCCGGCGGCAGCCCGCCATGTGGAGGGTCCAGAACGCCGCGTCCTTTAATGTCACGTCCTTCACCGTCAGATCCCGCACGTTTTCAAACAGGATCATGCGGGGTCTGAACGCCGCCACCCGCTTGGGGCACTCGTGAAAGCCGCTGTCCACGTTGGCGTCCTCAAATACCTTGTCGCCCTGGCCGTCGATGAGGCCCCCAGGAAGAACCCGCCGTTCCAGCCGTCCACCTCGCCGATTTCCGGATCAGCTGGGAAGGGCAGTATGGCCTCCTCACGGAGGCTGGACATGAGCACGGCCCCGGCCTCCAGGTGGAGCTCCACGTGGCTTTTGAGGAGCACAGAGCCGCTTACGTACCGGCCCGGGGGCAGCAGCACCGTGCCGCCGCCGTTTGCCGCCGCCGCGTCCACCGCCGCCTGTATGGCCGCGGCGCAGTTGGTGACGCCGTCCGCCACCGCGCCGAATTGGGTGATGTCGTATACCATGTTTTTCCGCCTTTCCCGTCCCCGCTTTGCCGGGGAAATATCCATATTCTATGGAAATATTGTACAATGCATCCGTTCGTTCTGTCAAGACGTGATATCGCTTTTGTGCGCTTCCTACTCCCCGCTGTATACATAGGTATACCGCCCGATGGGCGCGCTGTCGCCCCGGGTGTATACGGACAGTATGTCCCCGTCCAGGGTGTTGTCCATCCACTTAAAGCGCAGGGTGAAGGGGCCCTCGATGCCAAGGTCCTTCCGGGACAAACGCAGGGTGAGGCGATGGCCGGAATAATAATATTCCGCCTGGCCCACGCTTTCCCATTTCCAGCCGCCGGCGCTTCTTTCAAGCGTGGCCGTCTCTCCCGGCGTCTGGCGGTTCACGATGTACTCAAAGCCCTCCCAGTTTTCGCTTTCCCCGTCCACGTCGATGAGGAGCCGCATCCAGTTTTCCCCCGGCGGGGTGATGTCGCCGTCGCACACCGCGGTGAACCATATATTCTCTTCGTCCCGGGCCACCCGGCATTCTATGATGTCGTTGCGCCCGCTCTGGTCTGTGTAGTGAAGGTCGCCGTATCCGTCCGCGTCCCGGTCGAAGGTGTCTCCCCGATAGGCCACGTAGCGGGGCAGCACGTTTTCCCACTCCCCGTCCCCGGCGTCCAGGGCCATGGTCACCGGAGCGGAGGAGGCCGGAGCGGGCCGCACGCCCTTGTAGCGGCGGATAAAGTCCACCATCTGGTAGTAATAGTGATCCTTCAGGTCGCCTTTGCTTGGCTCTATGTCCCGGCTGAACTCGTCGTTGTACTCGTCCGGGAAGGCGCTGTCCACGCCGCCCCAGCCCTTGTAGTGGCCCGCCACCCACTCGTTCCAGCCGGTGATGAAGATCAGCTCCGGGTCGGCCTCTATGGCGTATTCAAACTGCTCGGCGAAATTGGCCCCGTAGAGCACCGCGTTCTCACGGGTGTCCCAGCCCTTGGAGGTATAGGTGCGCCCGTAAACGCCCTTGCCGCTCATGGCGGTGAGGCCCCGCTCGGCATTGTAGTTCTGGGCCACCCCCACGGGGATCTCCTCCAGCACCTGCCCGGCGTAGTATTTTGTGGGCGGATATATGGACAGCCAGCCCCACTGGGTCAGGCGGGCCATCTCGCCGTAGTTGTAGGTGGGCTGGCCGGGCCGGAAGTGGAAAAAGTCCATGATCTCCTGATCCAGGGGATCCTTTTTGCTCAGGCCCCCGGCGGAGCCCATCACCAGGGGCTTGCCCTTCCAGTAAAACCACAGATCCTGATACTTCCCCCGCCGGTAGATGTCCCGGTATATGTTTCTCAGCTGCACCCCGCTGCTCTCCTTGTCCACGAAGGGCAGCATGAAGGCGATCTGGGGGGTCTTGACCCCGTCCCGCCGGGCCTCGTCAAAGGCCTCCAACAGGGCCGTATATCCGTCCTGCCAGGTCATGGTGCCGTTGGTGTTGTCGAATATCACCACGTCCACCCCCGCCGCTGCCAGAAGCTCCGCCTGCCGCCGGAGCACCCACTTGTCCGTGCCGTCGTAAAAGCCGTATATGGGCTCGTTCCAGTGGTAGGCCCCGCTGGGATGCTCTGCCCACACCGGATCCTCGAACCGGTCGCTCATATCCGGATGCTCCTTAAGGAGCTTTGTCACGTTCACCGGGGGATTGGAGGAGAGCTGGCAGTGCCAGGTCCAGAAAAACAGGGCCACATACCGCTCCCGGGGCTCCCCGGCAGAGGACGCGTCCGACAGGGTGCGCCCCAGGCCGTCGGTGGCCGCCCAGGTGTCCGCCATGGCGTCCCGGGCGATGGTGGGGTGATCCGGGGGGTAGACCACCGGCTCGTTGACGAAATCCGCCCTGCCGCCGCCCACACTCTCCACCGGATGGAACAATACGGGCGTGGGGGCGGTGTAGTGGACGGTCATGGTGAACACGCCCTCCGTCTCCACCCCGTTCTGGTAAAGACAGGTGCCCGTGGCGGAGGCGGAAAAGCCCCACACGCCCACGCCGTCCTTTCCGTCCGAGAGGACGATCAGGTATTCTCCCGGCCCGAAGTCGCCGCACAGGGACAGATCGGCGTTGTCCCGGTAGTTTATGAACGTCTCCCTGGCCCCATACTCCCCGGCCAGCGTCTCGTCCCAGCTTCCCCGCCAGGGGTACAGGGAGATGGTCAGACTGCCCACGTCGTCGCTCCAGCTGGGGCAGGACAGGGTGACCCGGTCGAAGGCCCCGCCCGCGCCGAACCGGCAGCCCAGGGGCAGGCGGCCCACGCTCATGGCCGAGCGGCCCGACGCCCCCGTGTGAAACTGAAAATCGGCGCCCTCCGCCGCCGCCCATACGGGCCAGACGAGACACAGGGCCACCCACAGCGCCGCGATCCTTTTCATGCTTTTGCCCTCCCTTTGATACAGTCTCTTTCGTGGAAATACCATGGGAACGGATTGCTTCGCCGCTTCGGGGCCCGCAATGACCACGGGAGCCGTGATGTCATTGCGAGGAGGCCGCATGGCCGACGAAGCAATCCGCAGCCCCAAATCCATCGTCCAGAATCAAAGCATTACAGGTCCCGCCAGATGGTATAATACATGCCATCCCGGTAAAACCCGGCCGCCTCCAGCTCCGGCTCCAGCCCCTCCGCGCCCTGCCGGATGGTGACGCGGGCCCTGCCGGGGAAGAGATACCCCTTTTTGTACGCCCGGGCCAGGGCGCGAAGGGCCTCGCCAGCCACCGATGGGATCAGCGTCCTCAGGGCGCTTGCCCCCTTTTCCAGCACCATGCAGGGCCTGCCCGCCCACAGGCACACCGCCGTGCCGCTGACGCACAGAAACGCCTCCCCCGCCCCATGGGCGAGGGGCCCGCCCCACATCTGCGCCGGGTCGGCGGCAGAGAGCCACACCGCTTCCTTTTCCTCGTCCTGAAGGCCGGAGACCACCCGCTCGTAGTCCTCCGAGAGGATAAACTGTATGCCCGACAGGCCGTCCACGAAGTACCCCCGCCGGGCCCGGCCCGCATATTCCCAGAGCCTCAGGGTGTCCAGGGCCCGCCGCCAGGGGAGCCGCCGGGCCGTCTCCCGGCACAGGATCCGGGCCTCCCTGAAATCCTCCAGCAGAAGGGCCTCGTCGCCTTTTTCCTTTCGGGGCCGGGTCAGCTCCCACCGGCCCGACTGGAGCACCGAGGAGCGGAGCCGGGCCAGCCTCTTGGGCGGCAGACCGGCTGATTCGCTCAGCGCCAGCAGGGCCCGTATGGGCGAAAAGCTGTCGGACCGGGCCAACCCCCGCCGGGCCAGGGACAACAGAATATCCCCCACCGGCTCTTTTGTCAGCGGCACCAGGGCCGAGGCGAAGCTGGCGCCCCGCCGGGAGAGGGCTCGGGCCACCGCCGCTTCATCTTCGGTCAGCTCCGCGCCGTCCAGCGCCAGGGGCGGTTTGTCCCAGTCCGCCTCCTCCGCGCCGTGAAAGGCCAGGGTCTTCCCGTCCCCGCCAATCTGCCACACCCACTCGCCCCGGCCCGCCGCCTGGTCCAGCATACGGGGCTGATACCCGTCCACCCGGGCGGGGAGTATGGATTCCTCCCAGGCCGCCAGGGGGAAGGCCCGGCCCCGGAGGGCCTCCAGGGCCTCCCGCATCTGATCCTCCGGCCTGCCCGCCCGGCGGACACTCCGGGCCATCAGGGCGGCGTACCGTTCCGCCGGCAGGGTCCTGATTTCGCTCCTTCGGAAGATCAGCGTCTGTTTCCGGGCCCGCTCGTACACCGCCCGGTGATACCAGGCCCCGTCCATTTCCACCGCCTCGCCGGATTCCGTTAAGCGGCGCAGGGCCTCCCGGCACCCGTCTGCGTCCCAGCCGTACCGGCCTGTGAGGCTCTCCCCGTCCTGGGGACCCCGGAAGCGGAGGCACCGCCGTATGATCTTTGATCGGGCCTCCCCGTCGCCCCCGTCGGCCCGGGCGTACATGTCGGCATCCTCCGCGGCGATCCACAGTCCGCCCTCCGTATAGGCGCACCGGCCCTCCCGGGCCAGCTCCAGCGCCCACTCCACCGGCGCGGCCATCTCGCCGGAGAGCATGTCGCCTTCATTGAGCAGTCGGCTGTGCAGATGCTCCCTGTCCCGTGGCGGGTCCGCCTGATCCGGGGCAAGGAACGCCCGGGCGGGCTTGATCCCCTCGCCGGCCTTCATGAGCGCCTCCCGGGCCGCCTCCCGGGCCGCGCCGGGTATGGGGGCGTAGTCGTACATCAGCTCCGCCTCCGCCTGCCTGCGCATGGGCAGGGACATGGGGGATGGCGCGTCGGTGTGGATCTCCCGCACCGTGATCCGGCCGGAGCGGACGCGGGACAATACCTCCTCCACCGCGCCCAGGTCCATCAGATCCTCCAGGCACTCCCGCACCGTCTCCCGGATCAGGGGATGCTCCATGTCCTTCACCGCTGTCTCCAGCGCCCGGGCTCCCTTGATCCTCTGGGCCCACAGGGGCTGCCGCTTGCCCCCTCGGACGCCCATCATCAGCGCCCGGGCGGCGTTGTAGCGGAAGGCCATGAAAAACAGGGGCGTGCCGGGCAGGATGGCGCGAAGGGCGTCCCGGGCCCGGGCCGGGTCAAGGGACATAAGAAGCCCCTCCGGGATTTCCCCCGGCCCCGGGGCGTAGAGCATCATGCCGTTGTCGTCGTCCCAGGAGCGCACGTCCGTGCCCATGCGCCGGGACGCCGCCGCCTGCAAAAGGAGCGCCAGCGCGGAATTGACCCGCCGCCCGAACAGGGAGTGGACCATCATCTGGCTTTCCCCGGCCTCGCCCGTAAAATGCTCCGCCACGATGGTCTCATCGTCCGGCAGACAGCCTGTGACCTCCAGCTGCCGCTTTATGTGCCTTTCGGCGGCCTTGGCCGCGGCCTCGTCCATGGCCAGGGCAGACAGCCCCTCCTTCAGGGGCCCGCCCGCCAGATTTCGGAGCATCCGGCCAAACCGCAGGGACACGCCATAGGCCCTTCCCGCCGCCTCGCCCCGCCAGAAGGGGGCCTGGGCGCCGCCCGCGGAGGCGGGGGCCACCACCACCCGGTCCTTTCCGATCTCCTCTATGCGCCAGGCGAAGGCCCCCAGCAAAAACCGGTCGCCCACCCTGGCCTCGAACACGAACTCCTCGTCCAGCTCGCCCACCCTTCGCCCGTCCGCCGTCACGCAGGGGAACAGCCCCCTGTCGGGTATGGCCCCGCCGGAGGACAGAGCCAGCATGCGGGTATAGTCGTCCCCCGTCACCGAAGCGTGGATCCGGTCATACAGTATTCTGGGGGAGGCCGGCACGTCCGCCCGCCGCTCCCAGTCGCCGGAGAGCATCTCGAGCAGCTTGCATATGTCCTCCCGGCTTACGTCCCGGGTGGGCCACGCGCCGCGGAATATGGTCAGCGCGTCGTCCACGGTATAGGCTCCCTCGCTGGCCATGGACACCAGGTGCTGACTGAGCACGTCCAGGCACCCCCGGATCGGGTGGGCGGACTCGATGTGCCCGTCCCTGGCGCAGGCGGCGGTGAGGCCGCACCACAGCGCGTCCGAGGGGGTTTTCGGAAATATGCGCATCACGCTGACCCGGTGGGGATCGTGGCCGGAGCGGCCCATTCTCTGAAGGGCGGAGGACACGGTGACGGGGCATCCCACCTGCACCACCAGATCCACCTCGCCCACGTCGATGCCCAATTCCATGGACGACGTGGCGCACAGCAGTCGCAGCGTTCCCGACCGCAGGGCCGCCTCCGCCTGCTGTCTTTGTTCTTTGGACACACTGCCGTGGTGGGTCAGGGCGAAGCCCTGCCCGGCGAGTTTATTCACCTCGCCCGCCAGCCGCTCGGCCTGGGCCCGGCCCTCCACAAAGGCGATGGCGGTGCGGGCATTTTCGCACAGCGAAACGATCCTGTGGGCCAGGCGGGGCCACAGCGTGCCCTCCCGGGCCGGGGCCTCGTCCTCCAGGCCGCAGACCGCTATGGAGGCCCGCTTTTCCATTTTCGGGGCCACGATGCGGGCGGGCCTTTGGGGCGAAAGAAATTCCGCCGCCAGGGACAGGGGCTCCACGGTGGCGGACAGGCCGATCCGTACCGGCGGCCTTTCGCACAGGGCGTCGAGACGCGAGAGCGACAGGGCCATGTGGGCGCCCCGCTTGGTGGAGATCAGGGCGTGGAGTTCGTCGGCCACCACCCATCTGGCTGTCCGGAGCATGCTCCTGCCCCTTTGGGTGCACAGAAGGATATACAGCGATTCCGGCGTGGTCACCAGGATCTGGGGCGGCGTTTTGAGCATTTTCCGCCTGTCGCCGCCCGGCGTGTCGCCGGTGCGCAGGCCAACCGTAATCTCCGGACCGCCCACGCCGGACAAAGGCCGCTCCAGGTTTTCCCGGATATCCGAGGCCAGGGATTTAAGGGGCGACAGATACACCGCCTGCACCCCGTCCCGGGCCCGGCCCTCCTCCGCCTCCCGCTTGAGCCGGTCCAGGAGCACCAGAAACGCCGCCAGCGTCTTGCCCGAGCCCGTTGGCGCGCTGATGAGCACGTCCTCGTCCCGGAATATGGCCCGCCAGGCCTCCTCCTGTACCGCCGTCGGCCGCCCCAGCGCCTCCTCAAACCACCGCGCCGTCTCTTGCCTGAATCCTTCCAGCATGCGTACCTCCAAAACCTCTTCTTCCCCTATCATATCACAAATCCTCGCCCTTGAAAAGCACATGTGCAGGGAGGGACGGGGGAGGGGAGGCGAGGGAGGCGCTGAGGGCTGCTCGACCCTCAATTCGCAATGGTCGCTTTTGGAATCCGTATATCCAAAAGCTCCCTTGCTCATTGGGCTTACTTCGCCGCATTTCG